>JAKSHU010000099.1 GCA_024399175.1 archaeon | reverse complement strand
GGCTACACCCACTTCTGGAGCCGCAGCAGGCAGAAGATGTGGAAGAAGGGCGAGGAGTCCGGCCACCTGCAGAGGATCAAGTCGATCCAGGCGGACTGCGACAACGACACCCTCCTCGTGCGTGTCGACCAGGTCGGAGGCATCGCCTGCCACACCGGCAACCCCTCCTGCTTCCACAAGCTCGTCTACGGAAGCACCGACGACACCGCCGCCATCCTCCCCGAGCTCATCAGGACCATCAAGGACAGGAAGGAGAACCCCTGTGACGAGAGCTACACCTGCAAGCTCTTCAACAACGAGACCAAGATGTGCAAGAAGATCGTCGAGGAGGCCGCCGAGGTCGTCCTCGCCATCAAGGAGAGGGACGACGACCCTGACCAGGAGGAGCTGGCGGGAGAGGTTGCGGACCTCCTCTACCACACCCTCGTCGCCATCGTGAAGGAAGATCTGGACCTCGGAAAGGTTTACGAGGCCCTCTCCGAGAGGCACTGACATGATCCCCAGGGCGGACCTGCACACCCACTCCATCTACAGCGACGGGGAGCTCATCCCCGCTGAGCTCGTGAGGAGGGCGCAGGTGCTCGGACACACCGTTCTCGCCATCACCGACCACGTCGACATGAGCAACGTCGAGTGGGTCGTCACCAACGTGGTGAAGGCCTGCGAGCTCAGCGAGGACTACTGCAACGTGATCCCGGGAGTCGAGATCACCCACGTCCCCCCGAGGAAGATCGCCGAGGTCGCCAAGATGGCCAGAAGGTTCGGGGCGAAATGGGTCGTGGTCCACGGCGAGACCGTGACCGAGCCTGTCGCGCCCGGAACCAACAGGGCCTCCGTGGAGAACCCCGACATCGATGTGCTGGCACATCCCGGATTCATCACCCTCGAGGAGGCGCAGCTCGCCAAGGACAACGACGTCCTCCTGGAGATCTCCGGCAGGGCCGGACACAACATCACCAACGGGCACGTCTGCCAGATGGCGCGTGCCGTGGGTGCCAAGATGGTCATCGACTCCGACACCCACCAGCCCGAGAACCTGATGGATGACGCGGCCGCCACCGTCGTGGCCCGCGGAGCGGGACTCACCGAGCAGGAGGCGGACATCGCCCTGCACAAGACCCCCTTCGAGTACACCAGGCACCTCATCTGAACGGATTGGCTGGGGGAGGGGACCCTCCTCCGGTCGTCCTGTTCCCTCAAGGTCCGGGTCGGACCGCCTCTCTTCTCCGTTCATCTTATATCGTGTCGCTGGGATTACGGGACATGGCAATCGAAGAAGGCTCCTGGTTCTGGTACCAGGTGACCGAGGCGCTCGACGGACAGCTGGTCGGAAATCCCGTCAGGGAGATCTACACCGTGACCAGTGTCCGCGGAAAGGCGGTCGAGGTCAAGAAGGAGGTTCCCGGAATCCAGGAACCCGAGACCCTGCACACACTCACCTCGTACGGATCATACATTTTCGACATCTCCAAGCTGGCACTGATGAAGGAGGAGAAGATCATGTCCTGCATCGGTCCCGTCACCTGCGAGGTCTGCAGCAAGGTCACCAAGGATGAATCCGAGACCGTGTACATCGACAGGAAGGACATCGTGTACAGGCACGTCAGGGTCATCAAGAGGGCCGACGGCAAGACCCGCGTCATCGCGAAGGAACTTGTCGCGATCGGACTTTAAAACTCTACTGCACCTCCCCTGGGGGTGCACTCTTTTTTCAAACAGAGTGCCAGGTGCAGATTTTTGTGCCTTAGGACGAATCGAATGGGTGAAAGTTCACTCGATTCTGCAGGATTCCTATTTCCTTACTTGATAAATATCTGGAAAACGGCGATAACAACATTGATTGCAGTGAATGCATGCATAATGACTGTATATGTGTTGATATTCTTTGAGATTTTTGCGGTTTCTGTGTTTTGTTCTTTGAAGTTTTCGGTTGTATCCAGGAAAGAGATGTTGAGCCTGTTGGACACCTCATTGCAATGGCTGGCATAAAGTGAGTCCAATGAGGACTGGTAGGCTTTCAATGAGTTCAGATATACTGGAGAGTTATCGAAGAACAAATTCACATAGTTCATCGCATAGGATATGAATCCCGACGCGGATTTGTAGAGGTCATGAATCATAAGTTCCTGTTTTTCCAGTTTGATCTTGTCTGACGAAATAGGCATAGCAGTGAGTCTGCTGAGTCCATTGTTTTTATCATGGATGGATTTCAGAAGATTGCCGAATATTTCTGCGATTGCCTGGGTTTCGTTTTTGGTCCCATGACTCAGTGAACATTGTTCATCCGGTCCTCTCAATCCTTTATCGGTGCGTATATCTGAACTATGGTGAGTGTCCTTGTGGAAACGACGTTTGACTTCAAAATAGACTTCTCTAAGAAGATGTCTGATTTTGTCGTCTTCGATGTTGCTCTCATCCGAAGTGCTCAGGGTGAGTAATCCTCTGTTATCGAGCTTCAGATCCACCTCAAGTGATACGGCCCCATAGGACACTTTCAGGGGCAATATGGTAGTATCGTACTCAAAGTCGTCAACCATGCTGAATTCGATTAGCATAGGCTCCGAACTGCAAGTATCATCACAGAATACCTTTGAAGTGTCTTTCAGCATTATGTGAGGATTTGGAGAGAATATCTCCAGTCCAGGCCCTAAATGAGGGATCCAGCCGAACACCTTCAAACAGACGCCTCTGTTGCAGTATTGACTAATCTGCCACCTTTGATGCTTGGAGCGTTAACTTTAATTCCCGATAGATCCAAGTACAAAATTCCATAATCTGTGGTCATAAGTGTTTCATCAAGGTTGGAGTTTATACCACATCTTATGTAATCAAGGTTTTTCAATTCCTTGATTAGGCCTTTATCGTGTTTCGAATTGTAGACCTTACCTCCGATGTAGTACTGGAGGATTTCCAATCTCTGTCTCTCCATATCCATGGTTTATGCACTCTGCACAGACTTATGTGTATGACGATGTATGCTCATCAATTATATTAGTTATTGCTCAAAACTATTTGCCCCTATTAGGCTAATGCATTGCTGGAACATTCAGGCTGCCTGAAGTAGGGAGATGCAGGCAAATGACACCAGGTTTGGATCTCAGAGTCTTATGAGATAGAAGAAGGTCTCGTTGTCGCCGCGGTCCTCGATGTTCTCGTGCTTGAGATGGAGGCCGTAGTTCTCTCCGGCGGCCTTCCTGCAGAGGACTCCGCAGTCCTCGGGAAGTTCTCCCTTGGAGAGCATCTCGGCGGCGTATGCGGTGTCGGAGCAGTCGAACTGCTTCGCATCGGGATACATCTCGGCGAGGTTGGCCTTGCACTGACCCAGCGCCTGGATGTGGGAGCAGATCTGCCTGACCTCGACCTTGTCGTTGAGGGTGAACATGCAGTGGTGGATGCGCTCGGACCCCTCCAGGACCTTCCTGACGTGGGTGCCCTCGAGCGCCTTCTCGGTCTCGGCGACGACACCGGCGCTGCTGTTCCTGACGGCGATGACCCCATAGTCGATCTCCCCTCTGAGGAGGGCGTCGATGGTGTTCCTGGATGACATGAGGGGCACATACTCGAGGTTCTTCCAGTTCATCTGTCTGGCGAAGTCGATCGCCATTGCCTCGCTGTTCGAAAAGGGAATGCCCATGTAACCGAGTCTGATGGTCCTGCTCATGTTCTCGCTGTCTCCGCATATTCCTATGCATTAAATCATTGACGGTCACTGATGCATCAAAACGTGCACTGGGGAGGATCACTTCTTCTTTTTCTCTTCCTTGACCGCGACCTTCTTCCTCTGCCTGCCGCCGGTCTTGCGGATCTTGTCCTGGTCGATGGCCCACTGGAAGTTCTCCAGCTCCGAGGGTGCCACGAGGACCGTGTCCCCCTTCTTGTACTTGAATCCGGTGGCCCAGTTGGTGAAGGGCGAGAGGACGCGGTACTCGTCGGCGTCCATCACGATCTCGCGGATGTTGGGCCTGCCCTTCATGGCGGAGTAGGTTCCGGCGAAGGGAATGACCTTGCCGTCCTTGACCTCGATGACGCTGGTGCACACGGAGTCCAGGAAGTACCTGTCGTGGGTGACGGTGAGGATGGTCCCGTCGTATTCCACGAGGGCCTCCTCGATGGCGTGCCTGGCGGGGATGTCGAGGTAGTTGGTGGGCTCGTCGAGGATGAGGACGTTGGACTCGGTCAGCAGGAGGATGGTGAGGGCCACGCGGCACCTCTGTCCTCCCGATAGGGTGGACATCGGCCTGTCGACCTCGTCGCTGGTCAGGAGGAACCTGGCGAGGAGCTTCCTCGCGTCTCCCCTCCTCTCCTTTCCGATGATCTGCAGGACCTGCTCCTCGGCGGTGAGCCTGAGGTCGAGGTTCTCGTGCATCTGGGAGTAGTATCCGATCTTGGCACCGGGGGCCACCCACAGCTCCCCCTCGCAGGGGATCTCCTCGAGGAGTGCCTTGATGAGGGTGGACTTGCCCTGGCCGTTGGCTCCGAAGATTCCGATCTTGTCGCCCTTGTGGATGTCGAGGTCCACATGTTCCAGCACGTAGTTGCCCTCGTACTTTATGGCACAGTCTTTCATCGTGAAGACGTTCTTTCCGGACTTGTGGGCGGCCTGGATCCTGACGGTGATCTCGCGGGACTCCTCGGGCTTCTCCTTGACCTCCATCTTCTCGATCATCCTCTGCCTGGTCTTGTGGGTGCCCATGTACCACTGGTCGTGACGCATCTGGTCGGCGATCCTCTGCTGCTCGCGCTTGTTCTGGCTGTACTTGAGGTACTCCTGCTCCATCCTCTGGATGTCGAGCATCTTCTTCATCACGAAGTCGGAGTAGTTCCCCCTGTACTCCCTGGTCTTTCCGTTCGCGATCTCCACCATCTTGGTGGCCATCTTGTCGAGGAAGTACCTGTCGTGGGAGACGACGAGGAACGCGCAGTTGGTCTTCAGGACGTAGTCCTCCAGCCACTCGATGGTGTAGATGTCGAGGTGGGAGGTTGGCTCGTCCATGATGAGGATGTCGCACTCCTCTGCCTGGACGACTATGCGTGCGAGCATGACCTTGGCCCTCTCTCCTCCGGAGAGGGTGTCCATGTACCTCTCCATGAAATCCTTGCCGAGACCCACCTGGGTCAGTGCGTGTATGAGGGTCTTCTCGTCCGCCACGTCGCAGCTGGCGAGCTTCTGCTCGAGCTCGGCGTACTCGGTGGCCACGGAGTTCCAGTCGAGGTCCTTCCCGGAGGCCATCTCCTCGTCGATCTCGTTCATCCTCCTGCGGATGTTCTCGATGTGCCCGTAGGGCCTTCCGAGGACCTCCCTGACGGTGACGTGACCTCCCTCGGAGAACTGTTCCAGATAACCGATGTTGTGGGTCTGTCTCTTGATCTCCCCGGTATCATATCCCTCGATTCCCAGGAGGATCTTTATGAACGTGGACTTTCCCGCACCGTTCAGTCCGATGAGTCCGATGGCATCGTGTTCGTTGATCTGGATGTTGGCATCTACGAGCACCTTGTTGGGACCAAAGGCCTTTGTGACGGATTCGGCTCTGAACAGCATGATGTGGGTGCGTATGACCATTTCCGATTTATGTCTGACCCAAGTGACGGAGGCCAAACGTCCAAATATCGAGCTACGGTTCCCCTATCAATGTCTTCTGAGAATGAGAACAGTCACAACGTGGTCGTCGAGGCCGTTGTCGCGTTGATCTACGCGGTGCTCCTCGTGGCATGCACGATCATCCTCCAGGGCGCCGTCAAGGGATACCTAGACCAGTTCAGCGTCTATGTCGGAGGAACCATCGTCGCGGTGTTCTCGTTCATCTTCGCGATGATCCTCACCGGAATCGGAAAGGCCGTCATCAAGCTGCTCATGGGCGACCATTTCCTCGTGAAGAGCTTCGTGATCCTGTCCTGCGTGTTCCTCGTGGTGGCATGCGCCGTCTCCAGCCAGTGGCTGATGGTGTGGTGGCTCACCGCGTTCTTCTCGGTCATCGGAACCATCCTGGCGTTCTTCAAGAAGCTGTTCAGGAGAAAGGTGAAGAACCGCGTGCGCGAGGTAAGGGAACTCGAGAGGGACCTCAGGCACCAGTCCATCTCGGACATGAAGGAGATCCGTGACAGGCTCCGCGGAAAGAGATGATCCCGTCCACGATTGTGATTTTTCTGTAGAAGTGGAGTGTGACGGGATCCGGGGATCCCGCCGATGACAATGTTTCCGGACTCACTTGGTGCGTCCGATCTCGTAGTTCCTGATGATCTTCCTCTCGGCGTTCCTGAGGGAGACGTTGAGGGTGGACTTGGAACAT
>JAKSHU010000098.1 GCA_024399175.1 archaeon | reverse complement strand
ATGTCGTCTGCGGACTTGTATGCCATTGATTTGTATTTGAGTGAAGTCATGTTCATGCACCTCCGACGATGGAATCCCACTCGTCGTTGATCCTCTTGTAGTCGTATCCCTCAAGGAGTTTGGCTGCGATGAGTGCAGTCTGGGGAGCCTTTGCGGAGTAGATTCCGAGGGGGTAGGAAGTTGCGTACTCCCTGTTGACGGCTCCACCGCATCCCATGAGGGGGATGTTGAGTCCTTTCTCCTGGAAGAGCTTAGCCTCTGCGGGGAATGCGGACATGGTGGTGGTCATGAGTGCGGTTCCAGAGATGAAGAGGGGCTTGACTTCCTCGACCTTTGCAACTGCGTCGACGATACGGACGTCACGTCCCATGTCGATGACATTGTATCCAGCTGCCTTCATCATGGCTGCTGCGATGTTCTTTCCAATGTCGTGGGGGTCTCCCTCTGCTGCGTGCATGATGACGTCGGCTTTGGTCTCACGTGCTCCGCCCATTGCCTTCTCTGCGATCTTGATTCCCATCTCCATGACTTTTGCTGCAACCATCATGTCGGGGAGGTAGTAAACGTGGTCTGCGTAGAGCTTACCGACTGCGTCGATTCCAGCGACAAGTCCGTCGTTGATGACGACTGCGGGCTCGTACTGCTTCATGGCTGCTGCCATTGCAGGTGCGACTTCCTTGACTTTCTTGAAAAGAACTGCCTCAGCGACTGCCTTCATAAGGGGGTCGGTGGGGAGCATCTTTGCGGCTGCCTGCTCAGGGGTCTCAACGATCTGAGTTTTGACATCGTAGCGGATCAGGATGTTTTCCCAATTTACGCCATTAGTGCTCAACATTTTTTATTCCTCCAAAACCGAGAATAATTTCTCAGTGGAGCTGGATTCATCCCATGATATTTAATGAGTTGGATACAGGAATGTCGTTATCTGGATATATTCGCAAATAAATTTATATAAAGTGGGCAAAAAGATAGCCATTACGCCCTAAAACATCCCTATAGACTATAACAAATTTTGACAGAGGATTGGGATGAAGACCTGCGTGAATCCGCCCTCCGCTTAAGAAAATAGAAGATTGGAGACCATGGGATTTCGGCAGTCCTCAAACACCCATCCGAAAGGCGAAAGATGAGGAATTCTCAGTAAAAAGTCAATGTATATTTACCACGAGGGATATGTCCAGAGTATGCAAGTATACATTATCGGCGGCTTCCTCGGAAGCGGAAAGACAAGTCTCCTGATGAGACTCGCCACAATGTTCAGCGAGAGAAAAGCAAAGGTCGCTATCCTCGTCAACGAGTCCGGAGAGATCGGAGTCGACGGAGCCACCCTCAAGCAGCAGGGATACGATGCCATCGAGCTCCCCTCGGGATGCATCTGCTGCTCACTGTCCGGCACCCTCCAGGGAGCCCTCAAGAACATCAAGAACGACATCGACCCCGATGTCATCGTCATCGAGCCCACCGGACTCGCTCTCCCCCACAAGGTCAAGGACCTCGTGAGGTTCGCCTGCATCGACGAGGACAAGGACGTCATCATCGGCGTCTGCGACATCCAGAGGTTCAGAGACCTCATCAAGAAGAAGGAGGAGTTCTTCACCAGGCAGATGCAGGGATCCGATTTCATCCTCATCAACAAGGCTGACCTCGCACAGCCCGGAGAGATCGAGGAGGCCACCGCATGGCTCTCCGCCCGCTTCCCCAACAAGCCCATCATCCCCGTCTCCGTCAAGGAGGGAACCAACCTCGAGAAGGCATACGAGCTGATCCAATGAGCGGACACGAAGAGAATTCAATCAAGGAGGCAGGAGGATGCGCGGCAGGATTCACCGGCCGCTTCTTCAACTTCAACGCCGATGCCGAGGCAAGACTCGCCGAGGCACTGTTCACTGTCGGAAAATTCGTCCAGGGCGAGTCCGGATGTCTCCTCGGACACATCAAGGCAGCCGTCGTCAACAAGGACGGGGTCGGAATCACCCTCAACCTGATCGACATGGACAACGGTGTCGAGCACCACGGAACCATGCCCCGCTGCGACGAGGCCGAGTTCAACTTCATGTGCGCGGTCCTCGACGTCGACGAGTACGAGCTCACCCACAAGATGCTCCACGCCATCGACGACTCTGGAATCGACTACTTCATCAACAAGGAGTCCCTCGAGCACCACCATCACCACCACGACCATGAGCACGGAGAGTGCGATGATCCCAACTGCGAGTGCCACAAGCACGAGCACGGCGAATGTGACGACCCCGAATGCAGCTGTCACCACCATCACCACCACGGCGAGGGAGAGTGCGACGACCCCGAGTGCGAGTGCCACAAGCACGACCTCGCATCCATGATCGATGAGAACGGACACTTCCACCACCATCACCACCACGACCATGAGCACGGCGAATGCCACTGTCATGACCATGACCACGAGCACCACCACCATCACGAGGAGGGCGGATGCTGCTGCGGCCACCATCACGATGATGACGAGCAGGAGTGCCACTGCCACGACGAGAAGCCTGCCGCCGAGGAAAAGAAGAAGAAAGGTCTCTTCGGATTCCTCAAGCGCAAGTGACTGTTTTCGCAATAAACATTTAAAGGGTCGCAAGACCCTACAACTTTTCACAAACACATTAATTTTGGAGGAAACAAAATGAGATACGGAATCGCACTGGATATCGGAACCAGCGGAACAAGGGGTCACGCAGTCGACCTCGACTCCGGAAAGATCCTGTCCACCGTTGTGACCGAGTGCCACCCGCTGCCCGGTGCCAACGTCATGGACCATCTGACGTTCTGCATAAACGTCGGAAACGATGTCGCACACAGGATCCTGATGGACACCCAGAACAAGGTCATCGACGCCATGGGCATCGACAAGCACCAGATCGAGAGGGTAAGCATCTGCGGTAACCCCATCCAGCTCTCCCTGTTCCAGGGCATCCCCGTCGACGATCTCGCGTTCGCCGGCGAGAACGCCAAGAAGGAAAGGGGAATCACCGACCAGGCCAGGAACGCAGGCGTGTTCTCCGCCGTCGACGCGGGACTCGACGTCCCCGACGGAACCGAGCTCTACGTCCCCCCTTCCATCAGGCACGAGATCGGAGCCGACGCCCTTGCGATGATGTACAAGTCCGGATTCCTTGAGGATGACAGGAACTGCATGGTCACCGACTACGGCACCAATGCAGAAAGGGCACTCAAGGACGGAGACGAGAACTACACCGGATCCGCCGCCGCAGGACCAGCCATGGAGGGACAGTCCATCAAATGCGGAATGCTCGCCGGACCCGGAGCGATCTCCGACCTCGACTACGACATCGGATGGAGATGCAAGGTCCTCGACGAGAACATCTCCGCCGAGAACGGTGACAAGATCGACTTCTCCCTCAACCGTGTCCTCGACGAGGGACCCATGCACGGAAAGGCCACCGGAATCACCGGAACCGGAGTCATCGCCGCCGTCGCCGTCGCACAGTATGACAGGCTCTGGAAGAAGGGAAAGCTTATGACCGATGACGGAAGGCTCCACCTCCAGGACGATGTCTACATCGAGAGCAAGGACATCTCCGAGGCCGCCAAGGCGATCGGTGCCATGAGGGCCGGACACTTCTGCCTCCTCGAGCACGCCGGCATCAAGTTCTCCGAGATGAACGTCATGTACATGTGCGGTGCATCCGGAACCTACGTGGATGCGATGAAGGCAAGGGACGTCGGACTCATCCCTCCCTCCTCCACCGAGATCTACCAGTACGGAAACACCTCGCTCTCCCTCGCAACCGACCTCCTGAAGCAGCCCGAGCTCCTCGACAAGCTCCAGACCATCGCAGACGGAATCAGGGCCAACCACATCATGTTCTCCCAGGACAAGATCTTCTCCCAGATCTACATGCAGGAGCTGTCCTTCTGGGACGAGGGGATGTCCCTCGCACAGTACAACGAGAACAACGCCATGGAGGGCATCCAGGAGCTTCCCAAGCCCCGCGGCCGTGCGAACGTCCACAGGGTCGCCACCAGGGACATCCAGGACCTCGGAGAGAACGGACTCACCATCATCCACAACATCGGTACCCAGCTCGTCGGAAAGATGGACGGCTGCACCGGTTGCGGAAAGTGCGTGAAGGAGTGCCCCGAGCACGCCCTCAGCATCGCGGACGACAAGACCCTCACCGTGCAGACCAAGAACTGCCTCGGAACCGCCTGCTACAGGTGTCAGATGTCCTGCCCCGCGAAGGTCTACCAGTACAACAAACTCAGCCTCATCTGAGGCGATCACCTCCGGGGAACTCCCCGGAGGACCATTCTACAGATGTACAGTCACATCATCGGCATCGACCAGGACCGCAGGATGTACCTGCGTGACGGAAAGATGCAGTTCGGAAGACAGTTCCTCGAGGTCCACGGGTTCACCGAGGGCTGCGGGGCGGTCAGGGACAGGAGAGGGGCATACTTCATCGACGAGGAGGGCAGACCCACCTTCGGAGAGAGATATCTCCGCACGTATCCCTATGCGGACGGGATCGCCGCCGCAGAGGACTCGCTCGGGATGTTCCACCTCGACAGGTCCGGAAGACCCCTCTACACACGCAGGTTCGGATGGGTCTCGACGTTCCACGAGGACCTTTGCGCAGTCAGACACCGCAACGGCAGCTACACCTACATCGACCGCGAGGGAAGACCCTGGGACACCACGTATCGTCACGCCGGCGACTTCCGTAACGGGATCGCCGTGGTCCTCGATGATTCGGGATTCACACACATCCACAGTGACGGTTCATCGGTGCACGGAAGGCACTTCCTCGAGGCCCGCGACTATGACAATGGACTCGCACCCGTCAGGGATGGGGACGGATGGTGCCTGATCGACAGGGACGGCACGGTCGTCTCCGAGCACGTGGACTCAATCCGCCAGGGCCGCAGAGGATTCTTCGCGGCGACCCGCGGAAGCACGTTCGGGTATCTCGACAGGGAGCACAGGTTCAGAGGGCTGTTCGAGCTCGTCGGCAAGGTCGTCGATCCCGCCCCTCCGTCGTGGACCAGGGACATCCTCGACCGCGAATGGGACTCCTGCATGGTGTTCATGAGGCACGCGGAGAGGAGGTCGCACTACATCTGCAGCAACGCGGGGATGGAGACCACCAACATCACGCCACTCGGCGAGGAGAAAAGCCGTGAGATCGGACGCTCGATCTCCTCGCTCAACCACCTGACCGTCTCGGGATACTGCAGCCCCGTCCCCAGATGCATCACAACTGCCAACTGCATAATGGGCGGGATGGGATCCCCCTCCAGGATTACTACATCACAGGAGGTCGGTCCGGCCGCCACCGCCTTCATAGAGCAGGTGGACCATCACTGGGAGACGTTCAGGCGCCCCCTTGTCCTGGCGATGTTCGAGCAGCTTGCGGGCAACCTGATGCCCGACTGGTTCGACAACCTCACGACCTATCGCAATCTCCTGAGGATGTTCAGGGAGCAGATCAAAGATGATGACAGACTCGTACTCTGCGTCAACCACGACTGCTTCGTGATGTACCTCATTGCATACGTCACGGGAAGGTATCCGCACGACAGATGGCCCGGCTATCTCGACGGATGTCTGGTCATAAGGCGCGGAAAAGAACTGTTCCTCGTGCACGAGGGCAGGGAATACCCGCTGACTGAAGATCTCCAGGCTGACGTGGACATGTCGCTGGAACCCACCGGCATCCGCATGGATCTGGAACCGATGTCCGTCGACAGGGAGTGGGAGGGCTGCCCAAGGGACTCCGTTGCCTGGATGGACGGACCGCACGAGGGGATGTACTCCGTCTGCGACAAGGAGGGGAGGTTCTACCATGGACGTTCCGACGAGTTCCTCACGGACAACAGGACCTATGCCCACGTCGGGGACTTCCACGACCAGTGCGCCCCCGTCCACGTGGCGGGAAGGGGAGCCTCCTTCGTCACCGATTTCGGAGACTACATGCACAACAGGTGGTACATCGACTGCCTCGGATACACCGAGGGTCTTGCACCCGTCCTCACAGAGGGCGGATGGCAGTATGCCGGCACCGACGGAGGGATCGCAATCAGGGCGGACCTTGACCGTGCGGAACCCTTCCTCCACGGAGAGGCCCTGGTCATCCGCGAGGAAGCACCCTGCCGCATCGACAGGAACAGCACCATCACACCGCTGTGACAGGGCAGACCGTAAATAACGCGAGTTGTTCCAAGACCCGGATAACATGGAGAATCCCTTCAAGCCAACCGAGAAAAACAAGGCATCGACGATGCTGATAGCATTCACGGCACCCTCCCTCGGCATCGCCCTCTACGTCTACATCGACGGAATCTCCGA
>JAKSHU010000097.1 GCA_024399175.1 archaeon | reverse complement strand
CGCGGCGGATGCGAGCCACTTGACGGCCTGCTCGGGATCCTTGTCGGTTCCGGCGCCGGTCTTGTAGAGCTGACCGAGGACGAACTGTGCCTCGAGATGTCCGCCGTTCGCGGCCTCGAGCATGAGGTTGTAGGTCTTCTTTAGGTCCCTGACGACGCCGCTGCCGTCCATGTAGAGGAGTCCGAGCTCGTACATGGCCCTGACATCCCCGTTCTCGGCGACCCTCTCGAAGAGGTCCGCCGCCTTGGCGGGGTTGGCCTCGATCCCATATCCGCGGAGATAGATCTTGGCGAGGAAGTAGGTGGCGCCCATGTTCTCCTTGGATGCCGCCCTCTGGAGCCATTCGCGTGCGAGATGGAAGTCCCTGGCGACTCCCTGGCCCCTGGCGTACACGAGACCCAGATAGTACTCCGCATCTGTGTCGCCCTGGTTGGCCTTGGAGGACAGGATGGACAGTGCTGCAGAATAGTCCGCCTCGTCTTTGTTCCTGATGACGAACTTGGCCCACTCGAGGGGTTCCATGACGCCTTCAGACGATCCTCCAATCATGTCCCTCCGATGTGTGAATTTGTTAATAACACTTGTCGAAACCTGGCTCTGGGAGTCGGAGACTGCACAGAGGTTCATCAGGGCGAAAGCGGCGGGGGACACGGGGCGGTACGCGGTCATAGTTCATCTATCGCCGGATGACCGATATAAAGCTCACAGGGGGAGGTCACCGAAAGTGACCGAATCTGAGATTCCGGGGCGACCGGAGGTCCGGACCGTCGTTTTTACCCATATCACTCGATTTTGCTTACTTTATTATATGGGGATGACGAATAGGCCATCAATGAACAACGAAAAGATCTGCGTCGTGGACCAGTCTGCTAAGGCGGTTCGCGACCTGATGTCACTCTCCAACCCCGATCGTGATGTCGGGAAGGCATTCGACATGGCCCGCGAATGCTCTGACAGGAGCGCCGAGTGCGCCTACCTCATGGGCCTCATGATCTCCGCGGGCATGGTCCCCGCTGATTCGGGATCCGCGGAGGACGCATTCAGGAGATCCTCCGAGGCCGGCTACGGTCCTGCCTCCATCGTGCTCGAGGAGATCGGAAGGAACCCCGCCGACGTCCAGGCGGACCTCCTCAAGCGCCGCGCCCAGGCCGAGATGGGCGACCTCGCCGCCTGCAAGGGTCTCTTCTCCATCTACGTCACCGGAAAGGACTCCAACGGCCAGAAGGCGGCCGTGCTGAAGAACCACGCCGAGGCCATCAGGCTCTACATGCCCGTCGCCGACAGCGGTGACAAGGATGCACAGAACACCATCGGATTCATGTATCTGATGGGAAAGGGTGTGCCCAAGGACAGGGAACTCGCGCTCAAGCTCCTGAAGGCCTCCGCCGACGCGGGATGCGCACAGGCCGCCCACCGCATCGCGGTCATGTACGACACCGGACAGGACTTCACCGATCCCGACCTCGACCGTGCGGTGCAGTGGTACCAGCGCGCAGCCGACATGGACTACGCGGAATCCCAGTACGCGCTCGCCGGAATCCTCTCGATGAGGGATTCCAAGTACGAGGACGCCAACAGGGCGCTCAAGTACCTCACCAAGGCCGCCGACAACGGGCAGATCGAGGCCTGCCACCAGCTCGGACTCATGTACGCCTACGGAAACGGCGTGAGGAGGAGTCCTCCCAAGGCGAGGAAGTACCTCACCGTGGCCTGCGAGGGCGGATACGACCAGGCCATGGTCGACTATGCGAACCTCTGCTTCGAGGGCCAGGCTGTCCCCAGGGACCTCGCCACCGCGGCGAAGTGGTTCGTCAAGGCTGCGGAGCACTTCAACGGCGTCGCACAGTATGCGCTCGGATGCATGTACGGGAACGGCTACTATTTCGAGCAGGACAACGAGGAGGCCGCCAGGTGGTTCCAGGAGGCCGCGGAGGGAGGAGAGCCCAACGCGCAGTACGCACTCGCCTGCTTCTACTACGAGGGAAGAGGCATGGAGAAGGACAACAAGAAGGCGGTCGCCTGGTTCCAGGAATCCGCGGAGCAGGGTCACCCCGGTGCGATGTCCTTCATGGCCATGTTCATGATCACCGGTGCCGACGTCGAGCAGGACGTCGAGGGCGGACTGGAGATGCTCAGGAAGGTCGCCGACTCCGGCTACCCCGAGGCGCAGTTCTATCTCGGAAAGCTCTACTACGAGGGAGAGTACGTCGAGAAGGACGTGGCCTTCGCCAAGAAGATGCTCACCCTGGCGGCCAAGCAGGGCGACATGGATGCCGAGAACATGCTCGAGCAGATCAAGGCCGGAAGGATCTGAGGCATCAGGATGGACAGAAGCATATTCAAGGCCGCCAGTGACGGAAACGTGTACGCGATGCTCTCGCTCGCATACATGTACCACCGCGGAATCGACGTCGACTGCGATCCCCAGAAGGCCATCGAGTGGTACAAGCGTTCCGCGGCCAACGGCTGCGCGAGGGCGAAGTGGGAGCTCGCCAAGATGTACCGCGACGGAACCCTGGTGGCTCCCAACGCCTACGAGTTCATCCACTGGCTGTCGGCCGCCGCGGACTCGGGCATCCCCGAGGCCCAGACCAACCTTGCCATACGCTACGGACTCGGCATCCTGGTCCCCGAGGACCCTTATCTCTGCATGGAGCTCCTCAACAAGGCCGTCGCCCAGGGATATCCGATGGCCGAGTTCTACCTCGGCAACGCGTACCAGTGCGGAATCGTCTTCGAGAAGGATGAGACCAGAGCCGAGGAGTGCTTCCAGCTGGTCAAGGCCCACGGGGACGCCGACCTTTTCAACAAGATCGGGATGAAGCTGGAGTACGGACTCGACGGAGTGAGCGTCGACTTCAAGCGTGCACTCAGGTGGTACAGGCTCTCGTCGGAGATGGGATCCGACAAGGGATACTACTCGATGATATCCCTCAAGAAGACCCTCAAGGGCGCGAAGCACGAGACCATCGAGGAGAGGCGCAGGAAGCTCGACAGTCTTCTCAGCTCCGTCGAGGAGCGGGAGCGCGACGAGCTGCTCCGCGAGGCGGACCTTCTCCTGGAGGATGGCGACATCGTCTCCGCGATGACCAAGTACAACGAGGCCGCCGACCTCGGCAACTCCGACGCGATGTACATGCTCGCCATCCTGTATCACGAGGGTGAGGTCGTCAAGCGCAACGACCCTCTGGCATACGATTATCTGGGACGTGCCGCGCTCAGCGGGTCCATCGACGCCCAGATGCACCTCGCGTCCAGCTACGAGTACGGCCAGGGCCGTCCGAAGGACCTCAACCTGGCGCTGGAGTACTATGCGATGGCCGTCGCCAACGGATATCTCCTGGGATACTACGCGCTCAGCAGACACATGGATCATCCTGAGAAGTACGTCCGTGCACATCACAAGATCGTGAGATGAATGGGATTCGAAGAGGTTCTCGAGAAGGCATCCGCGGGCGATCCCCACGCACAGAACGCCCTCGGATACATCTATTATCGCGGGGACGGGACCGAGAGGGACCTGAACCGTGCGTTCATATGGTTCGACCTCGCCGCCCGCTCCGGGGATCCCGAGGGGGAGTGCAACGCGGCGCATATGCTCATCCACGCGGAGGGCACCAACGCCAACGTCGAGGAGGCGGTCCGCCTCTACACCCATTCCGCCGAACAGGGATATGTGATCTCGATGTTCAACCTGGGACACATGTATTCCGACGGACTGGGGGTCGCCCAGGACTGGGCCGAGGCCATAAGGTGGTACACGAAGGCTATGGAGGGCGGAAGCGTCCCCGCCTGCTACCGTCTGGCGGTCATCCACGATGAGGGTCGCGGTGTCGAACGCGATGCCCGGCTCGCCGAGACATATTACAGGAGATGCGTGGAGGTCGGACACACCAAGGCGGTGGTCAGGCTCGGAGCGATGTATGTCGCTGGTGCCGGCGTCCCGAAGAAGGTGTCGGAGGCCGTGAAGCTGTTCTCGAAGGCCGCCAACGAGGGTAACGCGGATGCGATGTGCTGGCTCGCAAGACTCTCCCTGAGCGGGGAGGGAATGGTGAAGAGCATCAACAACGCCAGAAAATGGTTGAACAAGGCATCGATCAGGGGAAGCGAGGAGGCCAGGGAGATGCTCGCCGCTCCCCCGTTCGTCTGACCTCAGTAGTATCTCACGACCCTGTGGAACCTTCCGATGCTCTGTCCCAGATAGTCGAATCCCTCCTTCTCGTAGCTCTCCAGCTGATGCAACCCGCATCTGGCGGTGAGGACCATCGGACCTATGCGTTCCGCACACTTGTCGAACATCTCCACCGCGGCCCTTATCAGTCTCGTCTCGTTGAATGGCAGACAGTCGTCCCCCACGCAGAGGTGGCTGATCTCGAACACGGGCTTGTCATATGCGCATCTAGTTCCCGCGTTCACCGTGAAGAATCCCACCGTCCTGTCCGTGCGTGAGTCCACCAGAAGGTAGGTGTTGGCCACCCCGCGTCTCTCGAAGTCCAGCGCCTTGTATCTGAGGAAGTAATCCTGGCTGGGGGTGTTCAGGCACTTGAACGTGGATATCAGCTCCTTTCCCCTGCGGTAGTCGTCCTGGACGGTGTCCTTCAGTCTCACCATCACGAACCTGGGGGTGTTCATCTCCTTCCCGCTCCGTCGTCGAGGTATCTGCGTCCGCCCGCCATCATATGGAAAAGATCGTTCATGGGCTCGTCTTCATCGTTCTTGCGTCTCATCTTCCTGAGAATCCGTCTCATGATGTGATCGACTCCGGACGGGCATTAAAAGGCGGGACAGTGCATCCTGCATCGTAGCGTCCTCCGACCTCGGGTTCCGATGGAGAGACCCTAATGTTTTTCATATTAACGATAATCAAGGTCCAGAACGCCCATGAAGATGAACGAAGAGCAGTTGTCCCTGATGCGGAACCTCGTGTCCTCCATCAAGGAGAAGAGTCCATTCTACAGAGAGAAGTATGCAGACATCGACACCGACGGGATCGTCGACCAGGCCTCCTTCGAGACTCTTCCGTTCACGGACAAGGGCGACCTCCGTGACGCATATCCACTGGGCATAATGGCCGTCCCGGAATCGGAGATCGTGAGGATCCACTCCTCGTCGGGAACCACCGGCACACCCGTGGTCATCCCCTACACCAGGAGGGATGTTGAGGACTGGGCGACGATGTTCGAGCGCTGCTACCGCATGGCCGGCATCACCCGCGAGGACAGGATCCAGATCACGCCCGGTTACGGACTCTGGACCGCGGGGATCGGATTCCAGGCGGGAGCCGAGAGGCTCGGAGCGATGGCAGTGCCGATGGGTCCCGGAAACACCGAGAAGCAGCTGAAGATGATGCAGGATCTCAGGACCACCGTCCTGTGCTCCACATCCTCCTATGCGTTACTGCTCGCCGAGAGCATCGAGAGGCAGGGGCTGAAGGAGCACATCCATCTGAAGAAGGGGATAATCGGCTCCGAGAGGTGGGGAGCCAAGATGCGCAGGAGGATCACCGAGGAGCTCGGCATCGAGCTTTACGACATCTACGGGCTCACCGAGATCTACGGTCCCGGAATCGGGATAAGCTGCGGATGCGGTACCGGCATGCACGTGTGGGAGGACTTCCTCTACTTCGAGGTCATCGATCCCGTGACACTCAGGCCCGTTCCCGACGGAGAGGTCGGAGAGCTCGTCATCACCACTCTCCGCAAGGAGGGTGCACCACTGATCAGGTACCGCACCCACGATCTGACCCGTATCATTCCCGGACAGTGCGCATGCGGAAACAGGTTCTCCCGCATAGATGTCATCACCGGAAGGACCGACGACATGATCAAGGTGAAGGGGGTCAACATGTTCCCCGCCCAGTTCGAGGAGGTCCTGGCAGCCGTCCCCGGCGCCAGCAGCGAGTACCAGATCCGCATCGAGCACGTGGACGGAAAGGATTCCCTGACGCTCCTGTTCGAGTCCGCGGAGCCTGCGGAGAGGTATCCCGAGATCGAGGCCCAGGTCGCGGCGAGGTTCAAGCAGGTCGTCGGACCCGCGATCATCGCCAGGGCCGTGCCGCTCCAGGAGCTTCCGAGGAGCGAGAAGAATACCGCCCGTGTCGTGGACATGAGATTCCGCTGAAACACACGGTCGAAAAAAATGGGACGACCGTCCGGGACATCGGACGGCAGGTCCCTTGGAATCGTTTTTAGTACATCACTTTGTGATCGGGCATCGGCCTGTGATACTTGCCGGTGACCGATGTCACGGTGATCTCGTAGACCGCCGCAGCCTTCGCCGCAGCGGAATTCATCTCATCCCCGACACGCTCGGGAACGAGCTTGGCGATGGTGGCCTCGAGAATCCTTAC
>JAKSHU010000096.1 GCA_024399175.1 archaeon | reverse complement strand
TTTCCTCCTCCGATGGGGAGGGTGGTCAGGGAGTTCTTGAAGATCTGCTCGAATCCGAGGAACTTGAGGATGGAGAGGTTGACGGAGGGGTGAAGCCTGATTCCTCCCTTGTAGGGACCGATTGCAGAGTTGAACTGAACGCGGTATCCGCGGTTGACCTGAACCTTTCCGGAGTCGTCGACCCAGGAGACACGGAACATGACGGTCCTCTCGGGCTCGACGATGCGCTCCATGATTCCTGCTTTCTGGATCTCGGGCCTTGCCTCGATGACGGGGACGAGGGTCTCGAGAACCTCTTCGACTGCCTGAAGGAACTCGGGCTGGTCGGGGTTGCGTGCTTTGAGGCCGTCGAAGACGGACTGAAGATAAGCGTTCTTGATTGCCATTGGTATTACACCTGTACAACTGTACGAGCGTTTAATTGAATATTTACTATATATTTGTATAGTCAGAATGAGTCTTTTGAGGATTGTGTTTTTGTCAATTTTTCTATAATCAACTACAAAATTAGCCAAATATCCATTGGATTGCCCAGTAAACAAAGGTTGAATTCTACGAATTTCGTAATCCTGGAAAAATCAATTGAAAACCAATCAAAATGAGGGAAATAGACAAATGTACAAGAATCACAATTGTGAATGTATATATGTAAACCCGCACAAAAAGTGCGGGAAAATGTTTCAGACGATGGTCAGCTCGTGAGGGAAGCTGGTGAGCCTCTCGCAGCCGTTCTCGGTGATGAGGATGGTATCCTCGATCCTGATTCCGCCCACTCCCGGGATATAGATTCCAGGTTCCGCAGACACGATGTTTCCCGCGGAGAGGATCTGCTCGGAACGGGGGGACACGTGAATGGGCTGGTGAACATCCATTCCGATTCCGTGTCCGAAGGAGTGGATGAACTTGCCCTTGAACTCGGACTCGTCGATGATCTTGCGTGCGGCGAGGTCGGCGGCGTTGGCGTTCGCACCGGCGCGGTACTCCTCGATTCCCGCGGTCTGCGCCTCGAGGACGACCTCATAGGCACGGCGCATGATGTCGGAGGGTTCTCCGAGGAACACGGTGCGGGTCATGTCGGAGCAGTAGCGGTCGTACTTGCTTCCGAAATCGAAGAGTGCGGCATCGTGGACCTTCAGCCTGTAGTCACCGGGCATGTAGTGGGGCTGGGAGGAATTGGGTCCGAAGGCGGCGATGGTGTCAAAGGCGTTGCCGGTTCCACCGAGCTGCCTCATGCGGGCATCCATCCTCGCGGCCACCTCCTTCTCGGAAACTCCCTCCGAAAGGTAGTCGGGGATCTCCGCAGCGACCTGGGAGGAGATTCTGCACGCCTTGCGGGTCGCCTCGATCTCCTTGGCGTCCTTGATTGCATAGGTCTTGGCCAGGGCATCCGATGCATCAGCTATCTCGAACTCGGTGCCGACGAGCTTCCTGATCCCCATTACAGATGCGTAGGATGCGGAGTGAACGTTGAAACCGACCTTGTTGCAACCCTTCAGTGCCTCCTGGAAGTATTTCTCCAGATCGGCCCTGCTGTGATACACCTTGACGTCACCCTTTCCGTTTCTGGCGGTCTCCTCCTCGAGGACGTTGACGATGACGTCCATCGAACCATCCTTTCTGACGACTGCGTAGGAGCTCTCGAAACAACCTGAATTCTGTTCGGTCACATACCAAAAGGAGGAATCAAGGAAGGGTTCACCATCGTTGGCGATGACGATGGCGTCGAAATCCACCGCGTTCTCCATGAGCCTCTCGGTTCTAGTGCTTGCCATGCACCCGTAATCGGGGACATGTTCTTTATAATCTTGTAAAAGAGAAGTAGAAGGGCCCGGGGGGCCCGTGGAGTTTCAGATTCCGAACCACTCGTTCCTGCAGATCCTCTTCAGAGCGGAGATTGCAGAGAGAACCGCAAGGTAGGAGGTCTTGGGGTTGTCGGGGGACGGAACGTTGTAGGTGTGTGACACGAAGGTTCCGAAGTTTCCGACGACGTTGAGCTCGTGCGAGTTGTTGGTCGCCTCGGGATCCACGACGATCTTGACCTGGGTCCTGTCGAATCCGATTCCGAGGAGGGACACGGTTGCCGCGACGTTGATGTTCTTGGGGAAGATCTTGACGGCATCCCTGGCACTTCCAGAAAAGACGACGGTCTTCTCGGTGAGCTTCTCCACATCGATGCCCTTGTCGATCAGGTACTGCACGCCGGACAGGGACTTGGGGCCCTTGGTGGTGGTGAGGGTGACCGATAGAATGTCGTCGCCTGCGGCGGAACGAAGTCCGTCCACTCCGCACAGCGCACCGGTGGGGATGAAGATCTTGGCCTCGTGCTCCTTGGCCTTCTGGAACAGGGCCTCACGGTAGTCGTCGTCCACGAGGGATCCGACAGACATAATCATCATGTCCACACCCCTCGAGACGACACGGGGGGCGACCTCCCTGGCGGCTGCCTGGGACGATGCCTCGATCACCAGGTCGCAGTGGTAAAGTTCATCCTCTATCGAATCTACGACGATGGCCTTCTTCAGGCTCGCCGCCACCTTCTCTGCAAGGTCCTTCCTGATGTCCACCAGGTAGATCCTCTTGACGTCGTCCATGTCATCCGCGGCCTTGGCCAGCTTGGAGCCGATCGCACCGCATCCGACGATTGTAATCCTCATGGATGTGCGTTAACAACACTACTTATTAATGGATTTCCCTAAAAACGATGTGTGTCCGAGGTTATTCGAAATTTTTCAATGAAATTCGTATAATATTATGCAATATTTTTACGAATTTCGTATTCAAAAATCCGCTATGCCCGAAAATCCTCCGAGATGGGCAGGGAGGGCGGGAACACCTACGGGATCTGATTCCCGCACGGAAGGGCCAATGCTATAATATGTAGCAGGCAATGTGCAGTCATGCTTAAGCTTGGATGGTTTTCCACCGGAAGGGGACCTGGTTCCAGAAATCTTCTCAAGGCCGTCATGGACGAGAAGGAGAAGGGCAATCTGGACATCGAGATCCCCTTCGTGTTCTGCAACTGGGACAACACCGAGACCCCCAACTCCAGGAAGGAACAGAGGCAGATCTTCTTCGACATGGTCGACGGATACGGCATCCCGCTCGTGACCGAGTCATGGAAGAAGTTCAAACCAGAGCTTAGAAAGGAGGACGAGGTCAGATGGGGAGTCGAGTACGGAAAGGTGCTCCGCGAGAAGACCATGCCCTACGGACAGGAACTCGGAATCCTCGCAGGATACATGCTTTGGATGGATGACGAGACCTGCGACGTCTATGACATGCTCAACCTCCACCCGGCACTGCCCACCGGACCCAAGGGAACCTGGCAGGAGGTCATCTGGCAGCTCATCTCGGAGGATGCCGACACCCAGGGAGTCATGATGCATATCTGCACCAAGGAGCATGACAGGGGAGATGCCCTCACCTACTGTGGCTTCCCCATACGCGGAGGAGACTACGACGCACTCTGGCAGCAGATGTACGACAAGCTGAAGACCTCCACTCTCGAGGAGATCAAATCCATGGAGGGGGAGAACGAACCCCTGTTCAAGAGGATCAGGGAGGACGGCGCGAAGAGGGAGCTTCCCCTCATCGTCTCCACCATCCGCCTCTTCGCCGAGGGCAAGGTCTGCATAAAGGACAAGAGACTGTGGTGCGATGGCAGGAAGCTGGACGGACCCTACGATCTCTCCAGAGAGGTTGACGAGGCGATTTGAATGGACGAAGTGAACCCGATGGCGGAAATGGGATTCGTGCATGACAAGCAGGTCATAGTGGAGGCCCAGGGATTCCTCACCCCCTCCAACACCATACGCGATCTGGCCGTCGAGTTCATCGAGAACGGAGGCAAGGTCTACGACCTCATAGACAGGTACGACAACGTCGTGACCTATGTCCTCAACAGGGACAACCTCGGCAACGACTCGGACAGCTCCAAGCTGATCGCCCCGTTCCTGAAGGCCTCTGGTGCGTCCGACTACACCGTACAGAAATTCTACTCGGAGAGGCTCCCCCTGCTGCCCGGAGCAAAGGATGTGATGGAGTACTTCCTCAACACCCAGCCCACCTTCGTGGATTCCAGGATGTACTACCACGCGGCGCTGGCACTGTGCGAGAAACTGAACATACCCCCAGAGATGGTCACCTCCACCAACCTCGAGCTGGATCCCGTGGAGCTCCCCTACAGGACCCGCATGGAGGTGCAGGCCATGGCCAGGGAGATCTCCAAGCTGAAAATCTCCAAGACCAAGTACGAACTCAACGTCCCCATCGGACTCGATGACGACGAGGTGGCGATGATCAACACCCTCGACGACATCTTCCTCAAGAGGCTGCAGAAGAACGAATGCATGGAAATACTGCAGACGATGTCCACCATCGGCCCCAACGAGAAGGCCTATGGACTCCTCGACATCAGGAAGAACACCCAGGTGGACCTCGATGGAACCGTGTACATCGGAGGGGAACTCATTGACTTCCAGGTCATGGACCTTGTGAAAGACGGAAACGGACTCTCCATGTCGTTCAACGGCACGGAGTTCGCGGTCCACGGATGCAACGTCGCCGTCCTGTCCGAGGACTGCACGGTGAGCGCGGTCCTGGTCGCCAAGTTCTACGACACCGGCATACAGGGTGTCTTTGACCTCATCGAGAACTGGAACAGGAAATATCTCGAGAAGACCGATTTCCCCGACCGCAACCTCCTCAACGAGATGCTGAGACGCCATCCCCGCAAACTTCCGGAGGTGTACCGTGTCACACGCGACAACGTCGACGAAATCGCCGCCAAGAGCGATGCGTTCAGAAACAAACTTTTCAAAAAATATCGCAAAGAAACCGCGGCATGACCGATGAGACAGAACGGAAAGGAACTTGAAACACTGCTGGGTGAACCGAAGAAGGCGATTCGCTCCCTGGCGCTGGCACTGTCCTTCTCCTATCTGGTCATCCAGCTGAACACGTTCTTCGACACCTATTGGACCGCAGGCCTGGGGGATGTCCCTATGTCGGCGGTGTCCATGATGTCTCCCATCTACTGGATCATCACCTCCTCGGGAATAGGTCTCGGTGTGGGTGCGGCATCCACGGTCGCATTCCGCCTGGGGGCGGGAGACAGGGACCGCGCAGGAACACTGGCCGCCAACGCGTTGGTGCTGGGTCTGATCGCATCGGTGATCACATCCATCCTCGTGTTCATCACGATAAACCCTATGATCATCATGATCGGGGCGGACGAGGTCAGGGCCGACAGTGTGTCCTATGTCATGCCGTTCATCCTGCTGGCATCCGCACTCATCCTCAACGGCATCATATCTGGACTCCTGCGTGCGGAGGGTGCCGGAAGGAAGTCGATGATGGTCCTTCTCGTCTCGGCCCTGCTGAACATTGTCCTCGATCCGATCCTGATATATGCATTGGACATGAAGGTCGCCGGAGCAGGATGGGCAACGGCGATAGGTGCCCTCATATCGGTGGTGCTGGGTCTCTACTGGTACGCGACGGACCAGATGGAGGTCCGCATCGATCTCCGCCACATACGCCTGGAACGTTCGGCGATGTCGGAGGTGCTTGGTATCGCGGGACCCCGCACCGCCGAGGCCCTGGTGACGGGAGTGACCAACGTGTTCCAGCGCATATTCCTGATCATCGCAGGAGGGACGATGGCGGTGATGATCTACAACGTGCCTTTCAGATATCCGACACTGGTGATCGTGGTCGCGGAGGCCATCGGTGCTGCGATGATCCCTGTGTGCTCGGCCGCCCTGGGCCAGCGTGATCCCGCCAAGATGATGGTCGGACTGAAATACTCCGCCAAACTCTCCTTCGGCATAACATCGGTGCTCGCGGTCGTCGTTTTCATCTTCGCCGATCCCCTGATGATGGTATTCACCCAGTCCGAGTCGATGGCACAGCACCACGACGAGCTCGTCTGGGTCCTGAGGATGTTCTGCATCTTCACCCCCTTCGATGGATTCAGGAAACTGGGATCGTGCATGCTGCAGGTGCTGAGAAGATCCAAACTCTCGACCATAGCGATGCTCCTCTGGGGACTTCTGAAACTGACGGTGTACGGACTGACCTGCACCATATCGTTCCACGCGCTGATCATCGGCTGTGTCGGAGTCTACATCTTCGGAGGATGCATGATGGTGGGACTGGCACTATATTTCAGCAGGGAACACGTGAAGAGAAGACCGCAGGCGATATGACATTGGCAGGTGCGAAAGAGGCACAGTCGAGAATGTGAATGGAGAAGATAGTGCTCTAGACGGGATTTGAACCCGGGTCGCGGCCTCGAAAGGGCCGCATGATTGGCCGCTACACCACTAGAGCGTTAAACGTCCAATATGGGGCACGAATATAAAGTTTCTGGAGCAATCACCCCAAAACCCCTGTTTACCTCGTATGTTTCTTCTTTAAATGAATAAAATAAAGCAAACAGTTATAAACGACTTAAAAGAATGGGCAGAGAAAGGAAGTGTCATTTATGGTAGATGGACCATTCGAGAGCACAGAAGAGGACGTAACCCGTGTACGTCTGCCCAACATCAAAGAAGCAGAAATGTTCGGAATCG
>JAKSHU010000095.1 GCA_024399175.1 archaeon | reverse complement strand
GGTCCTCGTGTAGATCGCGGCGGTCGCCGAAGCAGTGAAAAGCGACAGCGAGAAGACCCTCGTGGACGTCGCCTACGGGGCGGCCGTAAGCGCCCAGTACGAGTCCGGCAGGAGCTTCGACGAGAACCGCAAAGCGCTGGACGACATCATCTCGCAGTGCAAACAGGAGCTCACGAAGTTCCGTGACGACACCGACTCCTTCGAGATCTACAAGAGGGTCAAGATGCGCTACATCGAGACGCAGGACACCTTCGGAAGCGAGGAGGTCGTGCAGCTCATCAGGACCTACAGCGACAGGGTGAAGGCCCTCAACTTCAGTGACAGGAGGGACCTCGCGGGCAACCTCGCACGTGTCGACGAGGTGGTCGCATCCTTCGACTCCGAGGTTGCCAAGGTCGGTGCTTCCAGGTTCGGTGCCTTCAAGGTCACCATCCTCGCGGAGCTCAACTCGATGATGGCCTCCTACGAGGCCCCCGAGGTCAAGGCGCTGATCTCCGACTCCATCTTCGAGGTGGAGAACTACTACTATGACAGCGGCGTGAGCTACGGTTCCAACACCAACCGTCTCAACGACATCCTCGGAACCCTGCGCGGAGAGATCGAGATCATGATGTCCGGTCTGCTCGAGAACTTCGAGAAGTACTGCCGCGAGTACCTCGACCTCTTTGCCGACAGGAGGACGGACCCCATGTACTCCGCCAAGGACTACCAGGACGCGTTCGACACCGCCATCTCCGGAATCTCCGCCCTCAGGTACGACCGTTCGCTCAACCTCAAGGGCAACGAGGTCCGTGCCGACGACATCGCCACCACCCTGCACGAGAGCGTCTATCTGATCAGCAGCGAGCACGTGAAGGCGGAGTTCGCCAGGTACAGGGGAGAGGCCCTCGACTACGTCTCCCACAAGGTGGTGTCCGGGGCCACCGACGCCATCAACAGCCTGGCGGACGAGATCAAGGGAAGGATCAAGGCCGTCGAGTACGACCCCGCCCTCTCCGCCGAGGAGAACGACGCGGCCGTCAGGGTCCTCGTCGAGGAGTTCGAGACCAGGCTCGCACCCCTGGTGCAGCACGCCGACTTCGACCGCGTGGTCGATGCGGGAGTGGACTACCTTATCGAGCGCTATGGCGCGTACGAGGTCCTCTCCGCCGAGCTGACCGCGGACATACTGGCACTGAGGGCGGTCGCCTATGATGACGCGATGACCCTCGAGGACAACCAGAAGGTCATCGAGACGATGGTCAACGGGTTCAGCGTGGAGCTGTTCAAGCAGAGGCAGAAGAGTGCCAGGGGAGACTACGACAACTACCGCGACTATCTCATCTACGAGATCGACAGGACCCTGCCCGCGAATGCGCCCCAGGAACTCGTGACACTCGCGAGGGAACACACCGACAGGATCAAGGCGGCCGACTTCGACGAGACCTCCTACCTTTACAATAAGAGCGTCGTCCACAGGATCTACCTCGACTATCTCGACAGGGCCGTCCCCGTCCTCATCAGGGTCCACAAGGACGTCATCGTCTCCGGACTGAAGGCGCTCGCCGACGGCAGCAGGTCCGTAGATGACGCGATCGCCCGCGGAGAGTCCTCCGTCAGGGGATATGTCCCGCTGAACGACCTCGACCAGGACCTGTCCCGTCTGGACACTCTGAAGGAGCTCGCGGAGCTCGGCATCGGATACGCGAAGGCCAGGTCCGACGAGTCCGTGTTCTCCTCGTTCGTGGACGTCAGGGTAAGTGTCATCCGCGGCCTCCCCTGCATCGGGGAGAGGGCCGTCGCCCTCAGGGACTCGACGCTCGCCGACATCGCCGGCATCATGTCCTCCGGAAGGTCCCTCGCCGACAGGGCGAAGGCCGTCGAGGACGCCGACCTCGGCTTCCTGACCAGGCACACGTTCCTGTGCGCAGCGGCATCCGCCTCCGAGGAGATCCACAGGGAGCACATCTTCGGCGAGTCCCCCGCTGCCGCGGCACTCATCGACAGATATGCAGACATGGTGGCGAACCTCCCCTACGACGAGGGCTGGTCCGTGTTCGGCGGAACCGACCGCATCGTCGCGCTCCTCGACGAGTTCCAGGGCGCCCTGTTCCAGAGGAGGGTCCTCGACAACAGCACCGTGTCCGGTGAGCTCAACGCGGACGGAACCTCCTCCGTCACCGGCGGCGTCGCCGAGTATCCCGAGGGATCCGACGAGATCTGGGGAATCGTGGGCAACGCCAAGGGAATGGGAGGTTCCTCCTCCGTCGTGTTCAGGAAGGTGGACGTCCCCGTCGACCCCTACTCCGGCAGGATGATGCCTGCAGAGGGCTCGACCATCGCCGCCCTTTCCGACGGAAAGGTCCTCGGAGCCTTCGAGATTGACATCTACAATGGCGGACAGAAGGTCTCCGCCTTCTCCGGAAGCTACGTCGTCAAGATCCTGCTTCCCGCCGAGATGCGCGGATACAGGACGATGCAGGTGGCCTATGTGGACGAGTTCGGAGACGTGCAGGTCTACGACGCCGAGGTCGAGGGCAACTTCCTGGTCTTCGCGACCACCCACTTCTCGGTGTTCAGCGTGATCGGCGTGAATCCCGAGGTCGCCAGGTACTACGACGCGTACGTGTTCGCGATCGCAGTAGTCTTCGTGGTCGCGTTCCTCCTCTACATGTCCCGTGTCGTGGTGTTCGTCCCCGAGGACGGAAGGAAGGCGTACGCCTACTCCTTCGGTGCCCCCGAGGGAGAGATCGTCAACCCCTTCGCCGGCGACGGACGCAGACTCGTCGGATGGAGGAGGGAGGGAACGGAGGAGCTGATCCCCGCGGACGCCGACGCGTCCGTCCTCGGAGGTTCCCGCATCATCAGGATCAGTCCCGTCTGGGAGGAAGAGAATGAAGGAGGCAAGGCATGAACGAGACCAATGACATCCGGTACTCCAACGAGGGTCAGGTCGAACAACCGAACTACATACGCTACACCAACGACGACATCCCCTACAACGAGGTCGAGGGATACCAGGAGTCCGTAGGCTACAGGGAGTTCGGCGCCACTTCCCCCTCGGGAGAGGACGGGGAGGACGTCGGATCCCACCGCCGTCTCACGGAGCACGACATGGTGAAGGTCGCGTCGACCTTCGCGGTGGTCACCATCGTGGCCATGGCCGTGGTCCTGGACGAGTCTCCCTTCGGATCCTTCTTCGACCCCATCATGGGCGTGATCTCGGAGTCGTTCGGCATCACCCACGAGGAGGCGGGCTACGCGGGGGACGTGGAGATCTCCCTGCTGGTCACCGACGACGAGATCGACTACCGCATCTACTTCACCATAGATCCGGGTCCGAACGTGGTGATGAAGGTCACCAACAACTTCACCGACCGTGTCGTGCCGATGCCCGACGAGGAGAGCTGGTCCGGTTCCGTCACGGGACTGGCCAGGGGAATGGAGTACCGCGTCACCGTGGAGGTGGACGGAAAGGCCGCCGCCACGAGGACCGTGAGCACCCTCGCGTCCTACGACGCCGCGCCCAGCTTCGAGCTGGTCTACGCCAGATGCTACTGCATCGAGGAGGGCACGTTCCACCTCATGGTCAACGTCATCGACCGCAACGGGGTCTGGTCCGACTTCCGTGCCGAGATCATCGACGAGGAGGGATTCGTCGTCGAGCATGATTTCGCCGGGAACGTCAACGATCTCCAGAAGATCCCCACGAACGGTCTGAAGATGCCGGGAACGGCGACCCTGGTAGTGTCCTGCACGGAGCACGGCTCCGAGGACTCTGCAGTCAAAACCCTTTGCACAGCTACTGTGAACATCTAAGGAAAAGGTGTCATAAATGGAAAAGATAGACATTGAAAAACTGAAAACACCGGGAATGATCGTGTTCATCGTCTTCCTGGTGATCACGATCCTCTCCTATGCGCTCAACAACAGCATCTATGGGGAGAACTCCGTGTTCAACAAGACCATCTTCGGCAACGACGCGCTCAGCAGCGCATACCAGCACATACCCAACGTGATCAGCACCATCAGGATCCTCTTCATCGCATGGGTCCTCAATTTCGCCACCCAGTTCGTCCTCGGAAGGATAAACAAGGGAAGTAAGCAGCTCCTCACCGCAGTCAAGCTGATGAAGAGCCTCCTGAAGTACGTCATCTTCATCATCGCAATCCTCCTGGTCCTCGCCAGCTGGGGAGTGGACACCACCACCCTCGTGGCATCCGCGGGAATCCTCTCCCTGATCATCGGTCTCGGAGCCCAGAGCCTCATCGCCGACATCATCGCGGGAATCTTCATGGTCTTCGAGAACGACTTCGAGGTCGGGGACATCGTCGTCATCGACGGATGGAGGGGAACCGTCATCGAGATCGGAATGAGGACCACCAAGCTCGTCGACGCCGGCGGAAACATCAAGATCGTCAACAACTCCAAGATCTCCACCGTCATCAACCAGACCAAGAGGCTCTCCATCGCCAAGTGCTACGTCGGAGTCGAGTACGGTGACAGCCTCCCCCGTGTGGAGCTCATCATCAGGGACAACATCGCCGCCATCAAGGACAGGATCCCCCAGATCGTCAACGGACCCTTCTACAAGGGTGTCGACAGCCTCGGCGACTCCAGCGTGAACCTCCTGTTCATGGCGGACTGCAAGGAGGAGGACATCTTCATCGTCCAGAGGGCCCTCAACAGGGAGATCAAGATCATGTTCGACGAGAACGGAATCAGCATTCCCTTCCCCCAGGTGGTCGTCAACCAGCCTGTCAACTTCGAGGACGTCGACAACAAGAAGAAGGTCGCCCACGAGGCCGCCAGGTTCGCCGACGAGCAGAGCGAGCTCGCCAAGGACATGGAGGACACCCAGAACTGATCCCTCCAAACACCTTTTCCGCGGGTGCGGGTCCGGTCCCGTACCCGCTATACTTTTTATAGCGCACCTCGATTCACGCCTATGGCAAAAGGTGTGCTGGGTATCATCATATGTCCCATGTTCGAGGACGAGCTTCTGTACAGTCTCGGAAGGGACCCGGAGATCCAGAGGATAGTCGTCCTTGACAACGAGCATGTGCGTGACATCCGCTCCAAGATGGACAAGAGGGGGATGAGGTACGACCTCGTTCCCGAGGCGGACTTCGACGAGGGAAGGGTGGAGTTCGACCGTTCCGTCTTCAACGTGGTCATCAAGGCCAACTCGCTTGCCCTCCATGCCGAACCTGCGGACCTGAAGGCCTTCGTCGAGGGACAGATCAGGGACATCCAACCACACATCGACGCGCTGGGTCTCTATTACGGTCTGTGCGGCAACTTCGGATGGGACGTCACCGAGTGGTGCAGACAGATGGGATATAAGCCCGCCGCCGTGTTCAGGAGTGCCAGTGGAAGGGTCTGCGACGACTGCATCGCCGTGGCCGTCGGCGGTAGCGAGCGCTATCTGGAGCTCGAGAGGACCTACACAGGCATGTTCTACGTGATCCCCTCCTTCGCCAACAACTGGCAGACGTTCGTCATGGCCGGGGACACCGCCAAGGGTCTCAACAACCTCCCGGAGGAGACCAAACAGGAGCTGGGCCTCACCGACCAGGAGAGCTTCATCAGGTGGATGTTCGAGTTCTGCGGATACACCAACACCCTGAAGATAGACACCGGTCTTTCCGAGAAGGACGAGTTCGAGGAGGCATTCCAGGACATCAGCCGCAGGCTCAATCTCAAGCCCCTCGTCATCGAGGACGGTTGGGTCACCCTGAACTCCGTCGAGGGCATCTACGCCACCTGCAAGAGCTTCTTCGAGTGAAGGGTTACACGCATCCGACGTTCTGCTGCACACTTGGGTCAGTGTGAGTATGAATACGGGGCCTGGGTCATAGTGACCTTCCTGCTCATGACGGCGATTTCCTTGTGTGAGGACTCTTTGTCCAGAGGGTTCGATGGCGATTCACCAACTCTCGCCTTATTCCTGATTCTGGGTGCGGCGTTTGTTTGTTCTGTCGTGTGCCGACACGGGATACAACAGTCGAACCATTGGCGATGCTGATGACATCTTCAGTGGTTGAACGCAAAAGGTGGGCGAGGGGTCTCCCCCTCTGTGTTTGTTCTTTCAGAGTTTCTTTCCGGCGTTGGGTCCGGGGGTGGTGTCGAAAGCGCAGGAGATCCTGATCTTAACGAGTCCCTTGGCGGGGAATCCGGGGTTGATCTTGTGTGCCATCGCGACGGCGGCCTCGTAGTCTGCTCCCTCGGTCTCGTAGACGCACTTTCCCTTGAGCTGGACGGTCTCCTTTCCGCTCTCTCCGCCCATTGCGTAGACGGCTGCGACGGGGTTCTCCCTGATGTTGGCGAGGGTCTTGTTGAGGTAGTTGTCGATGACCCAGACCTCGTCGTCGTTGGCGACCCACAGGAATCCGATGGGGACGACGTTGGGGATGCCGGTCTTGGATGCGGTCGCAAGTGCGAAGATGTGCTGGTTCGCTCCGTGGTCGGCGAAGAGCTGTTTGGTCTTATCGCTGATTGCCATATGGTACGTATCACTTCGGGGACTTATAAGCATTTCAAGAAGACCTATTCCGGAAGAACAATGATGCCCGGAGCATCTGGCACTGTAGAGGATGCTCAAAAACAGAAGTGC
>JAKSHU010000094.1 GCA_024399175.1 archaeon | reverse complement strand
GGAAGCACTCAAACTGACATGTGGTGTGGGAGAGCTATGTGTCAGGGGAACGACATACTATGATGGCATAACGGGGGTCTCGGAGATACTGACCTCCGAGGTGAACCCGAAGTGTCCAAACCACTTGAATTAAAGAAATGTCCCTGAAATTAAATGTATTAAATGCAACAGAAAACACCACAATCTCGGTCGAGGCGGATGAATCGGACTCCGTCGGAGACATCATCGTCTTTGCGACCCAGTATTGGAACAAACAGCAGCAGGCGTTCGTGATGAAGATGGGCAGCAGGCTCATACCTCCTGACCGGACCATGGCAGAGATGGGCCTCAAGGACGGGGACACGATAGTCCTCGTTCCCGACCCCCAGGGTGGATGAGATGTCCCTGGTCATGCCCCTGCTGGTCAGACGTCTCCGCAATGACCTCCAGGAGCTGGAGGATGACTTCGGCCTGTCCGCAGAGCCGATTCCCGACAACATCATGCTCCCGTTGTGCATCCCATTGCACGTTTCCAATGTTCCAGCATACTCGGGACCCGATGTGGCTGTCAACGACCATTCCTTCTCGCTCATCATCGGCGAGGACTACCCATACGAGAGGCCCAAGGTGAAATGGTCCTCTCCGATATTCCATCCGAACATCATGGCTCCCTCCGAGGGAGGCGTGGTGTGCGTGATGGACATGGATCACTGGAGCGCCGACTCAACTCTGTCGACCCTCGTCCGCTCCCTGATCGATCTTCTCAAACATCCGAATCCCCACGACCCGCTCAGGTCCAGCACCTGTGAGGAAGCGGCGGAATGGTTCCTTAACAAGATGTGATTCCAATGACCCAGGCAGCAGACCCAAAGCGTATCGTGTCCGGTGTGGAGATGTTCTTCGGAGAGAGTGTGGCACAATATCTGGCCGATGTCTCCGATGAGTCCTACTATGACGAATCCGTCGCCGAGGGTCTTCTGCTTGGCAAGGTCTTCGTGGATGACCAGGGTCGTTATGTGGTCATCAGCGGGGCCACACAGGACCTCGGACGCACTGAGAGTGCCGTCGGCTGGTTCAGATGCTCGCCTTGTGCGGATGAAGTGTCCGAGAATGACCTGAGGCGCATCAGGTCCGTTCTGGGGGATTCGGGAGCATACATGATCCTCGCGAACTCCCAGCAGGGCACCCTGTCCATGTATTCAGTGGATCACGTCGTGCGCAAGGTGCGCTCCATAATGATTGAGAACTTTTGATCAGACCCAGATGGCGTGGTTGTTGCGCATGTCCGTCTCGGACCTGCCCAGTCTCCTCATGAGGTCTGGAACAATGGTGTCGAAGAACAGGAACTTGGCATCCTCGAACACCGTTCCGAGTGGTGCCATCTCGGAATCCACCTTTCTGTCCGCGGAGTGGACCAGCAGGACCGTGTCCGAGTTCTGGGCGAGCTTGCTGTCCCTGTCAGATGTCACGCAGGCGACGTGGGTCCCAATCCTGCGAGCGATCTGGGCCGTTGTCACCACGGAGATGGTCTTCCCGGTGTTGGAGATGAGAAGCAGAAAATCATCCTTCCTGAGAATCGGGGTCGTCATGTCTCCGACGAAATACACCTGTAGGCCCAGCTGCACCAGGCGTATGGCGAAGGTCTGTCCCACGAGGCCGGATCTCCCGACCCCGAAGATGAAAATGCGTTTGGCTGAGAGGATGAGGTCCGCGAGACGGCCCCGGTCCTCGTCAGTGATATCCGACAAGGCCTGCGAGCAGCACCTCATCAGATATTCCAGGCTCTCCAAGGGGATCACGCCTCTTCGGTGGCGGATTCCTGCCTCTTCTTGTCTTCCTTGATCTGCTTGGCGGCCTTCTTGGAAAGAACCCTCTCGGTGAGGGTCCTCATGTAGACTGCATCATGTTCCAGCAGAGGTGAGGAGGAGATGAGGGTCATGTCGGGCTTGAGGTCCGCGAGAGCCTCGGCGAGCCTCTCGAACCTGAGTTCTCCTTTCTTGAGTGGGGTGAACCATTTCTCGTTTCCCTCGGGGGTGAACTCCACGTTCGAGAAGGATGCGTAGACATGATTGTCGCTGTATCCGGCGAACTGGTTGATGATGTCCACGAAGTCCGTCTGGAGGTTGAGGGATCCCTTGGTCCTGGCCTGGTGGTGGGGGAAGTTGAGGACGGGGGTGAGTCCCTCGAACTCGTCGCACAGGTCGAACACCTGCTCCAGCGAGCCGAAGACGTCCTGCTGTCCGGTGATCTCGATTCCGAGACGGGGTTTCAGGTCGAGATCCTCCCACATCTCGAGGATGAAGGACAGATTGTTGCGGATGTTGTCCTCGGTCTCGTCTCTGCTCCTCTTCTTGTCGTTGTAGAGTCCGACGTTGGTGACGACGATGTCCCCCTGAAGCGCGTTGAGGATGACTCCCGCCTGCACGACGGTGTCGATGTACTGCTGGGTCAGCATGCATTCCTTCTCATCGTCGGATTCGATGCTGGTTCCGAGGTCCATGTAGTAGGGGGTGTGGAGGGAGAGGCTGACGTCGTGCCTCTTCGCCATGTGTCCCAGAGGGTACAGGTCACCGAAACGGGCGGCCACTCCCGCGGGCATGACCATGAGGTTGTCCTCCTCCTCGATGATCTCCTCTGGGTCATAGAGAATCGTGCCGTCCTCCTTCTCGATTCCGACGACGAATCCGGTCTCTGCATCCAGTTCCTTCATGTTCTTTCCGACGTCGTAGTCGGGATCCGGAGGAACCATCTCGATCTTGGGCCTGACCATTTGAATTTCAAGTGCTGTGAGTGCGAGGTTGTGCACATCCTCGATGCCGTCCTTCAGGGTGCGACCCTTGCAAGACAGCGGAATTCCAGCGGGACCGTATCTAATCATGGCCTATCACTAAATGCGAAGACAACACGGTTTGTAATATAAGGCTATGCCTTTTCTCTAACTTTACGTTTAATAAATAATAGGCGCGCACATAGCTTTATTAATAAGTCGCACATAGGCCCCCTCACCCAAATGTCGGGAGAGTCAGAAAAATGAGCAACAATGTGTTCAAGACTAACCCCCAGCTTGTCGCCTTGATCTCCGATCTTAAGGCCAAGACTAGGGAGAACAATGCTGCAATCTGGCGAGACATCGCGCTCAGGCTCGAGGCACCCTCCAGGGTGTGGGCCGAGGCGAACCTCAGCAAGATTGAGAAATACGCCAAAGACGGAGAGACCATTATCGTTCCCGGTAAGGTCCTCGCAGCTGGCGAACTCAGCAAGAATGTGAACGTTGCAGCCTACAGCTTCAGCGCAAAGGCCGCAGCCGCAATCGTCGCCGCAGGCGGAAAGGCCATGACCATCAAAGAGCTCATGGACGCAAACCCCACCGGCTCCAAAGTTAGGATTATGGGATGATTTCAATGGTTACCGTAATCGATGGAAAAGGACTCATCTACGGAAGGCTCGCAAGCGCAGTCGCTGACATGATCCTCAACGGAGAGGAAGTTGTCGTCCTCAACGCAGAGCAGATCATCGTAACTGGTGAGAGGGCCGAGGTCTTCGCCGACTTCAAGCACAAGGTTGATGTCGGAGAGGTCACCAAGAGGAAGGGACCGTTCTACCCCCGCAGGTCTGACCTTCTCTTCAAGAGATGCGTCAGGGGAATGATCCCCCGCTACACCACCACCGGAAGGGAAGCATACAGGCAGCTCCACGTCTTCGTCGGAGCACCCAAGCAGTTCGAGAACTGCGAGAAGGCCAAGCCCGAGGTCGCCATCAAGGCCCCCAGGTGCAAGTATGTCTCCCTCGGAGAGATTTCCGAGTACCTCGGATCCAAAGTTAGGTGATTATCATGGATGCAGTCAACACTAGTGGAAAAAGGAAGACCGCAATCGCCAGGGCCGTCGTGAAAGAGGGAACTGGAAAGGTCACCGTCAACAAGACTCCTATTGCAATCTACACTCCTGAGCTTGCAAAGCTCAAGATTGAAGAGCCCCTCATGCTCGTTCCTGAGAAGGCATCTAAGGTCGACATCGCCGTCATCGTTCAGGGTGGCGGAGTCATGGGACAGGCCGCAGCTGTCAGGACCGCTATCGCAAGGGGACTTGTAGAGTACTACAAGGACGACGAGCTCGAAGCACTGTTCAGGGCCTACGACAGGACTCTTATCGTCAACGACGACAGGAACAAACTGCCCAAGAAGCCTATGGGACCTGGTGCTCGCGCAAAGAAGCAGAAGTCCTACAGGTGAGTTGATATCATGATCATTCCGGTGAGATGCTTTACCTGCGGAAAAGTGGTCGGCTCTGCCTACCCTGAGTACGAGAAACGTATCAAAATGGGCGAGGACGCCAAAACCGTCCTCGACAGCCTGGGTTTCGAGAGATACTGCTGCCGCAGAATGATCGTCGCCCACGCCGATCTCATCGGCGAGATATCTCAGCTCGGTTGAACAACCGAACTGGACACACAAACTTTTTAAACTAAACCACTTATCACCCACTTACACGGGCCCTTGGGGTAGCTTGGTATCCTTCATGCTTGGGGTGCATGTGACCCCGGTTCAAATCCGAGGGGGCCCACCACTTTTACATCATTCATCGATTCTGGTTAATATCCCGATGTGTTCTGTCGTCCCATGATGTCTGGTTCCATCCTGTCCATGCTTGATCCGGACCTTGTCGTCCAGGAGGCGCTCTACGGATTCATCATGGCGTTGACCCTGGTCCTCACCTGCCAGCTCGGAATCGCGCATTACGATTCCCGTGAGACCCTCATCCTCGCCATCGTTGGAATGGACTTCGTATGGGGAGCCATCGACATGGTCGTCTTCTACAGGGTGGATATCCTGGCCCACAGTCGCCGTGTGCATCTGTATCTGAAGGTCCGTGAGGCCACTGACCGCGAGGAGCAGATACGTCTTCTCGAGCATGAGTTCGATGGCACTGTGTTCCGCATGGGGGATGTCTCGAACCGCAGGAGGATGATCGAGGAGTTCCTTGACGGGGACTTCACCGGTCTGAACGATCTGCAGAGGGATCGCCGTCACTATCTGTTCAACGCCGTGACGGCGTTCGTCGTCTCCGTGTCCACCGTCATTCCCGTCATCCTGTGTCTGGTGCTCGTGGAGGACCAGACGATGTCCCTGCTGTTCTCGTCCACGTTGTCCAGTCTGGCCCTGTTCTTCATCGGTTATGCCATCTCGCCCAGTGACAATCGCGGTTACCGTGTCGGCACGGGCCTGTCGATTGCAACCATAGGCCTTGTGTTCACGGTCGTCGCTGCCCTCCTTGGGGGATGATTATATCGGGGGTCGAGATGGCCCTCCATGGACTTCAAAGAGTTGATCGCAGTACGTCAGAGTTGCCGTTCCTATGACCCTAGCCGGCCCGTGGAAGACGAGAAGCTCCTTGCCTGTATCGAAGCAGCCAAGGCCGCCCCTTCGGCCGTAAATGACCAGCCTTACGACATCTGGGTCGTCAGGGAGAAGGCCTCCGCGGTGAGCGAGGCAAAGGCGTCTTTCAACAAGTTCACGGACGAGTGCAGGCTGTTCGTGATCTTCACCGATGCACCCTACGGACATCCCATGGTGGCCGATGCGGCCTCCAGGATGGACATCGATTTCCGCACCCAGGACATTGGGGAATCCATAGCATACTTCACGCTGCAGGCGGCGGATTTGGGCATCTCCACATGCATCCTCGGATCGTTTGATGCGGAGAAGATCCACTCCCTGCTGGGCACCGATGCCCGCATTCAGACCGTGATCGCCGTGGGATATTCCACCGAGGGGTACCCGGTGCGTGAGAAGAAGAGAAAACCCGTTTCTGAGAACGTTCATTTCTTGTAAACAGTTTGGCGCCCAGGGAGGATATCCCTGGGCAGTCCCCTTCATCAGAAGGTCTTGATCTTGTCGCAGCAGAGTCCTGCTCCGAGCCAGAAGTTGAAGATGAAGTTGAAGAGGTAGATGACACCGAGCACGTAGCCCATGTTCTTTGCAAGGTCTGCATCGGTGATCAGGGTGTTGATTCCTGCAACGAGGAAGATGAGTGCAGTGGTCACAAGGAGCAGAGTGAGCAGCTTGGGAGTCTTTGCAGCAACAGACCAGAAGATGCAGAAGAGGTAGATGATTCCGAAGACAAGAAGTGCTCCGGTTCCTGCGGCTGCGCCACCGAAGATGGCGGATCCGCCGCCGACACAGAGGACACCGGTACCGACAAGTCCGAAGACGGTCATGCCGAAGGTGCTGTTGGCCTTGTAAGCGAGAAGTGCAACGATGAGAAGCATGGTTCCAATGACTGCGGCGATGTCGCTTCCACTGGTCCAGGCGTTGACGTTGCCAGTAAGGAGTAAATCGAGTGCTCCGGGGAGAGAAACCGCTGCGACGAGCAACAGTCCGAATCCCGTGGGATCGATGTGTTCTGTTTGTACCATTTTGTTTTCCTCCAATGAGACTATGTCTCAGGAATTGTGTATTTTATTGATGGTTATATAATATGATTGCCCGTGGGATGAATCCCGCCCATTATACGGGGAATGCAAACAACACCTTTTCCCAGCAGAGCGGAAGATGGCTTCCACAATGCGGGAGTTCGTAGGCTATTTTATATACTCCCTGTTTCAAAAAACAACACTAAGTCCATCCAACAACCGGGAAGGCATCGGAAGGAGTGAGCCTGTCAGGATTTGAACCGGCGTACATGG
>JAKSHU010000093.1 GCA_024399175.1 archaeon | reverse complement strand
TTCGCGTACGGTATGACGACCCTCCTGCGGGAGACCAGGTCGCACTCCCACACGGCATGGTCGTCCTCCATCGTGAGCCACGTGCGGGACCAGACCAGGGCCCCGTACAGCGCGAAGAGCCCTATTATGCACAGTGCCAGGATCCCGGCGGTCGGGCCGAGCTCCTCCCCGAGGGTGAAGTTGAGAAGGCCTCCCAGGATGATTCCGGGCAGGGCGGTGCGGATGATGAGCGAGGGATGGTTGCGGAGTCTCTTGGTCATGCGTGCTTCCTCGCCCTGAGGATGGCGTCCACGGTCCTGTTGAGCTCCTCGGCGATGCCGTCGGCCACGTCCCTCTCCAGATACTCCAGGTGGGCGGTGCCTCCCGCGGTGGTGACCTCCACGCGGGCCAGTCCGAACATCCTGCTGAAGGGTCCGCCGGTGACGTTCACCTGGTGGATCCTCTCGATGGGGACCACGGTGTGCCTGAGGAAGATCACTCCCCTGCGGACATCCACCTTGTCGGAGGTCACCATGTACCTGTAGTGGCGGTGGTAGATCCCGGGGAAGACGAGGGTGACGGCGACCATCGCGAGAAGGGGGATGCAGAGCACGATGGCGGGCCACTCGTCGAGGCCCGGGATGCGGAAGGTCCACGAGACCCAGACTAGTGCCAGAAGGATGAGGTCGACGACGAGGTACTTCACGCGCTGCACGGTCTTGCAGCGGGGGACGAGGGTGCTGTATTCCTGCCCGGACATCTTATCGGAGGATGGAATCGCTTGCAGGGTATATGAGGGCGACGGGAGGTCAGGAGGGAGCTCGGACTCTGACGTCCCTGCCGGCCGTCACTCGCTGGGATTATATCCCATCGCGGAATCGGAACCCCATTGATCCCGGAACATTGTTACCGGGAAGAAGGCGGAACACCACATGACATTCCTTGACAACTTCGACGAGAGCATCCGCGACGCGCTGATGAAGGCCGCGGAGACCGTGAGGAGGCACCGCAGGGTGCAGCTGGTCTCCCACTACGATGCCGACGGGATCACCTCGATGGCCATCGTGAGGGCCGCCCTCACCCGTGCGGGCATCGAGACCGACATCCTCAACTTCCCCACTTTGACCGAGTCGCAGATGAGGGTCGTGGAGGGAATGGACTTCGAGTGCATGGTGATGACCGACCTCGGAACCTCCTTCCTCCCGAGGATCCGCGCCCTGAAGGGGGACTGCATCGTGCTCGACCACCACGCCCTCCCTCGGGAGATGCCCTCCACGGAGGGGATGGTCTTCGTCAACCCTTGGACGGCCGTCGTGAACGGCTTCGAGAATTCCTGCGCCGCCACCGTCGCCCTGCTGCAACCGCCCGTCCTTTCCGTTTCCCGCCACCGTCGCCCTCCTCTTCGCGATGGCCCTCGACGAGGACAACTTCGACCTGTGCCAGCTCGCCATAGCGGGGATGATCGGGGACTATCAGCACCGCTCCGGATTCGCACAGTACAACCGTATCGTGGTCGACGAGGCCGTCAGGCGCGGCCTGATCGTCCCGATGGAGTCCGTGACGGCCATCGGCGATGTGGCGGACTTCCTGACGATGTCCATCGACCCCTACCTGAAGGGACTCACCGGCAACCGTGAGGCCGTGGAGAGGGCCCTGGGGGACATGCCTCACACGCTGGAGCTCGGCGACTCCGACCTCGCACGCAGGCTGGAAGCCCTGGTGGTGGACAACCTCCGCTCCAACAACGTCTCGCAGGGGGAGATCGACGGTCTCCTCAGGACCCGCTGGTGGCTTCGCGACTTCGGAGTGGACGCGGGATGCCTCTGCGACGTTCTCGACGCCTGCGGCCGTCTGGACCGCGCCGACCTCTCCCTGGGAAAGCCCCTGTTCGACGGGTTCCGCGGGGCGATCATAGAACAGTTCCAGGAGGTCGAGAGGAACGGCGTGGTGCAGATGGAGAACCTGCAGTACTTCGTCCATCACACACCATCCTCCGGAGGCCTCATCGCCACCGCCGTCCTGAAGTTCTTCGGATGCGACACCAAGCCCGTGGTGGCCCTGATGGACATGGGGGACTTCATCAACCTCTCCTCCCGTTCCAACCAGAGGATCCTCGATCAGGGCATCGCCCTGAACCAGGTGCTCACCGCGGTGGCTCCCGCCCACGGGGCCCAGTGCGGCGGACACCCCAAGGCATCCGGGGGCACCCTCCTGCCCGGTACGATGGAGGCATTCCTGAAGGACCTCGACGCCGAGATGGGAAGGGCGAAGGCGGCCCGCGGGAACTGATCTGGGGTCGTCACTCCGTCATTCGGTCGGCTATCCCGTGACAACAAATGCTCCTCCGAGGAGTGCAGGGGGCTGTTCGGGAGATGATTGTCGGAGCAGGCTCAGATCATGTCGGAGATGATGTGCGGGACCTTTCCGTAAAAAGATATTCCATACAGGATCGTCCGTCCCTCCAGACCGTGGGCGTAATCCCTTTCTCTGATCTGGGTCATCGCCTTCTCCGCATCGGCCGGCAGCGAGTCCTCGCTGTCGGACCTCTTCAGCTCCATGATCACGTTGTATCCGGAACCGACCCTTCTCTCCATCCTGATGTCGTAGTATCCCTTTCCGGACTCGAAATCTGCGGTGATGGAGTATCTTCCTGAAAGAGTCATCAAGAGGCCTGCGATGAACGCCTGGTAGGAATGCTCGTCATTGAGCACACGGGAACTGACTGTTCTGACCACCAGCTCATACAATGACTTCTCCATCATGGAAACGTCGTTGGTGACAATCGCATCACAGAAATCCTGGAGGCAACCGTGCATATCGCCACTATCCTGGAACATATGGTCGCTGATCATTTCCGCAAACACGGAGTACAGTTCCCTGTTGGGAAGAGACAACAAGTATCTGGAGCCACGCGGAATCGCTTTCAGGTATCCGGAAACCGCCATCATGGAATAGATCAGTTCTGGATCGTTCGAAAGTTCTTCGAAAGTCACGGTCGTTTTGATCGGTGCCACGATACCCTCGCCGGAACCGAGTTTCCCCAGATTCTCGATGACCATGTCATCGGCCTGCGAGAGCAGGTCGCTGACGATGCTGTTGCTACTGGTGTTCACCCAGTACGGTCTGGCCTTGAATCCATCTGAAACATAGTTCAGGATGCTCCAGGGGTTGTAGATGTCCGCATTTCCGAAACGGTAACCGTCGTACCATTCCTTGGCCTCCTCGAACTTCTCGGGATGTCCGTAGTCTGTGCATATCTGCCTGACCTCGTCATCAGTGAACCCGTACATCTCGTCGAATCTCTCGCTGAGGATGTTGTTGACATACAGATTGTTCAGACCGCTGAAGATGTTCTCCTTGGCGATCTGCATGATGCCTGTGACGACCCCCATCTGCAGGGAGCTGTTTCCCTTCAGGAGCGGAGACAGGACGCCCCTCATGAATGAGAGGATCTCACGGCGGAGTTCGGGATCCGTGATCCCGTTCATGACACTGTCATACTCGTCGAGAAGCACGATGACCTTGGCCCCGTGGTGTATTTCCAGAAGGGTGCACAGATGGGTAAGGGCATACTCCGACTCTGCGATGTTCTTTTCACCACTGTAAAGTTTCTTGAACAGATCCTTGCTGGCTTCATCGAGGTTGGGGGAATCCACAAGATAGTTGAAATGCCTGAACAGCTGGATGAGATTCTGATTGAATCTCCAGATGAACCTTTCGAAATCCTGAACATCGGGCATCTTGAAATCAAATGTGATCACGGGGAAGACATTCCTGTATGCATTGTATTCCGGATGGTTGGAGATCTCCAAACCGTCGAACCATTTGTTTCCCTTGTACTCGATGTTGAAGAACGCATCGATCATACTGAGATTCAGGGATTTTCCGAAACGACGGGGCCTCGTGTAGAGGAATACTCCGCTATCGTTCTGTTCGATGATCTGTCCGATGAGCATGCTCTTGTCGACGAAGTATTTGTCTCCATCACGGATCACCTTGAAATCCTGGATGCCTATCGGAAGCGACTTCATGATTTTACCCAACGGCTTCTCTCGATATATAAGTACTCAGAAAGTCTCGGATCTCGAGCTTTCAAACCGCCCGGATCAGAGCATCTCGGAGGTGATGTGCGGGACCTTTCCGCAGAACGCACGGCGTACGGGGCATTCCGTCATTCAGGCCGTGGGCATGATCCCTCCCCCTGGTCTGGGTCATCGCCTTCTCCGCATCGGCCGGCTCGATTCCCTGTTCGCGGATTCCTCTAAATCCCCTTTGCACGATTCCGTCACCATGAGACACGAGGCCCTCATCCACACAGTCGCCATGCTGCTGTCCGCCCTCCTGGGCCTGTTCCTCGGCCGGCTCACCGATGTCGGCATGTCCGAGATTTTCATCGACGCGGCCCTCGGTGCGATGCTGTACTTCGTATTCGTGTGCATCGACGGGAGCTCGCTTCGCAGAGCGTTCGGGAATAACCGCTTCACCGCGACCTCGCTTCTCCTTAACTTCCTGTGGACGCCGTTCCTCGCCTTCGGTCTGGGTCTGCTCTTCTTCGCGGGTGACGTCGACGTCCGCGTCGGACTTCTGCTCTGCCTTGCCGCGCCCTGCACCGACTGGTATCTCGTGTTCACCGCCGCCGCGAGGGGCGATGTCGCCGTAAGCAGCGCGATACTTCCGCTGAACCTCATCCTGCAGATCGTCCTGGTGCCTGTGTACTTCGTCCTGCTCCTCGGGCCATCGGTGGGGACCCCATCGGTTGAACTCCTCCTGCTAGCACTGTCGACGCTGGCGGTGCCCCTCGTGGTGGCTGTTGTGGTGCGTCACTTCCTTCCCCGGGTCAGGGAGGTGTCAGAGTCCAACGCGTCCACCGGACAGATAACATTCCTGTGCGCGGCGGTCTTCCTGATGTTCCTCGGATGCGCGGGGGAGATGACGGACAACCTTCCGACCCTCGTCTGGTGCCTGGTGCCGCTGATCCTCTTCTTCGTCCTGATGACGGTCGTGGCACGTCTGGTGTCCGCCGCGCAGGGGTGGGAGCATCCGTTGACGGCATCGCTGACGTTCACTGTGCTGGCGAGGAACTCCCCTCTGGTCCTCGCGATGATGGCGCCGATCTTCCAGGACCGTCCCCTGGTGCTCGCGGTGCTGGTGGTGTGCCCCCTGGTGGAGCTGCCGTTCCTGTCGGCGGTCAGCTATGTTATGGGAAGAAGGGCCGAGTTAGGCCAGCTTTAAATACCACCATTGCGAGGAATAAGCATGATCTATGTCACCGGAGAAGTGCACGGCCTCATCGACTTCCTGAAGTTCGGGGAGGAGAAACTGAAGGGGCTCACCCGCGACGACTACGTCATCGTGGTTGGGGACCTGGGGGCGGTCTTCTATCCCGCACAGACCCAGCGCATGCTGAACATCTATTCCTACCTCCCGTTTACCGTCCTCTTCGTGGACGGCAACCACGAGAACTTCGACGAGCTGGAGAGGTACGAGGTGACCGAGTGGCACGGAGGGAAGGTGCACAGGATCTCCGAGAACCTCATCCACCTGATGAGGGGGCAGGTCTTCGATATCGGGGGAAGGACGTTCCTCACCTTCGGCGGGGCGCTCAGCGTCGATAAATGGCGGCGCACCGAAGGCGTGGACTGGTGGCCGCAGGAGATGCCCACCGAGGAGGATCTGGAGGAGGCGTTCCGCAATCTCGGGAGGGTGGATTTCAAGGTGGACTACGTCCTCACCCACGACTGCCCGACGAGTCTCCTGGGGAGGCTGGAGCCGTTCTCGTCCAAGGTACAGAGACAAGGTATCGAACCCGCTCCTTCCAACATGTTCCTGGAGCGGATCCTCTCCAGTATCAGATTCAAGAGATGGTACTTCGGACACTATCACCTGGACGAGGACTTCGGCGAGTTCACGTGCCTGTACTACAGGGTGGTCCCCCTGGAGGATTGACGGCGGGTCGCCATGGCGTCATGTCATGGCCTTCCGCTGTCAGGGTTTTGGTATGGAAAATGTTCCTTTTCAACAAAAATTACCTGTACATTTTGCAGAAGAATAACCTTTTTAACCATCAATTCAATATGAAACCATGGACAGGGACCTGTACTCCGAACTTTTGGACTGGAAGAACTCCCCCGATCGCAAACCATTGATCATCCGTGGTGTGAGGCAATGTGGGAAGACATATCTGATGAAACAGTTCGGCAGAGAGAACTACTCCAATGTCGCCTATCTCAAATTCGAAGGCAACGAGAGTCTGTGCAGGCTGTTCGACGGAGATCTTGAACCGAGAAGACTCCTCACCGCCATATCCATCCATCTTGACATGGACATCGACAGGGACACCCTGTTGATATTCGACGAGATCCAGGACTGCGGACGCGCCATGACCTCCCTCAAATCATTCTGCGAATCGGCACCGGAATATCACATAATCTGCGCGGGATCGCTTCTCGGGTTGCAGGGAAAAGGTTCTTTCCCTGTGGGCAAGGTCTCCTTCCTCGATCTGTTCCCGATGAGCTTCAGGGAATTCGTGAGGGCGGCCAACAGAAGGCTGCATGCATACCTGATGGATCTGGGAACGGTGGATGATGTCTCCCGTGACGGGCTGATGTCACTCTACAGGGAATACCTCGCCGTCGGTGGAATGCCCGAGGCAGTGTCCAGGTGGGTGGAGACACACAGCATGGCCGAGGTCGACAGGATCCTGAACGAGATATCCGAATCCTACAGACTGGATTTCC
>JAKSHU010000092.1 GCA_024399175.1 archaeon | reverse complement strand
ACACGAAATGGTGGTTTCTTTATAAAGGATTTCCACTGGAACTTTTTTAAAGGCGGTTGTGGGGGCCCCTTGACTCTGGCTGAGAATTATCAAACAGAGTCCTGGAATCCTGTAGGAGCAATACTCCAGTCAAGGGGGGTGTCGGATGGAAAAACAGGGTGATGGGGGCATGTGCCCCCATCGTTGTCAGGGGGTCACTCCGGCCAGGGTCGGGGTGATGAAGTAGTTGTAGTTCGCTGCATCGTAGCTGTTCTCGGCGTAGAATCCAGGGAAGAACTTCTGCACGAAGTCGTTGTTGAGCTCGTCGGCGAAATGCTCTCCGAACACGTCGGGATACATGAGCTGCGCCATGTACGCGGAGATAAGGTGCGGGGGCATGATGGAGTTGACAACGTAGAACTTGCCTGCCTTGTACACGGAGAGGTTGTTGTAGTAGTCTCCCCAGTCGAGGTACTTGTCGTGGAGGTTCAGGGTGGTATCGGTGTATCCCCACGCGGTGCAATAGAAGAGGAACTCGGGGTTGTACTCGTAGAGCCACTCGTCTCCCTTGGAGAACTCCCTGTATGCTCCGGTCCAGTCGGTGACTGGGTCTCCGCCTGCCGCGATGGCGGCGGTGCTGTGGATTCCGTCCTTGTTGTCGATGCAGTCGGTCATGTATGCGCACATCACGGTCCTGCGGGTGACGTTGTTGTCATCGAGCTTCTTCTGGACGGTCTTGATGAGTTCGTCCACGAATCCGACATACTCCTTGGCTCCGCTCTCGAGTCCGAGCATGTATCCCGCGGTGAGGGTGGCGGAGGACATGTCATCGATCTTGGAGAAGGGGAGGTGGATGACCTCGGTTCCGGAACGGAGGATCTTGGACTCGTTGGAGAGGGAGGTGTTGTAGGTGATGATGTACTTGGGCTTGACGGAGAGGTTGGAGAACTTCTCGAAGTCGACCAGGTTGTAGCTGGTGTTCACATTCTTCTCGCTGGAGAAGAGTCCGCTTAGCATGGTCGCACCGGTGACTCCGGCCTCGGAGAGGACGTATCCGTGCATGTACTTCTGCGCACCGATCGCGCAGAGGGGGATGAGCACGTTCTGGTGGATTCCCAGGAAGGAGTCGATGGGGAAGTCGACGGATGCAACACCTGTCTTGATGTCGTCATAGTACATCTTGCAGGGGGTCTTCGAGATGAACTTCTTCACGATCTCGACATCCTCGCTGTCGACCTTTCCGTCCTGGTTGGCGTCACAGTATGCAGTCTTCTTTCCGGATCCGTTGATGACTGCCTCGATGTAGGCGACATCATCGTTGTCTATGCTGTCATCGAGGTTGGCGTTGCCGTAAATGGTGAGACGGGTCTCGTCCTCGGTCGCGGGGGCGTCGTTGTTGCCGAGCATCAGGAACACTCCCGCACCGGCGACGGCGACGATCACGACGACAGCGATTGCAATGATCTTACTGTTCATGGTAATCTCTTGCGGGAGGAATCTGTCTCACGATATTAATTTGGTTGTATCGTCCAACAGTGATTTCAGTCCCTGCCTTCGTCCCGTTCCCTCTCCTCGACGAGATGTTCAAACTCCGTCGCGGTCGAATTATCCCAGCGTGTCAGCATAGTGACATAGAGCACGATGACCAGCATAAGTATGAGTGCCAGTGAGCCTCCGATGACGATCTCCTGCGTCTCATCGATGACTCCGTTCAGATAGAAGTACTGCGAGAGGATGAATGCGACCACGAGTGCCAGCACGATGAGTGTCACCACGATCGTGAGCGGCTTCTCCTCCGGACGTGCGGACATCAGGCCTGTTCCGTGTCCTCTTCGGACTCGGCCCTGGTCCTCAGGGCTTGGGCCATGGTGGGGGAGCGGACCGAGTCGATGTCGGTGACGTCCATGGGTATGGCGTCCTGGAGGATGACATGGGGTGCTCCGCCGTCATCGACGATCCTGGATTCAACTCCGTACACGACCTGGAGGTTCTCGGGGGTGATGACCTCGTTGGGAGTTCCGACGGCATAGATGCCTCCCTGGTGCATCATGATGATCTCGTCGGAGAACTTGGCCGCGATGTTGATGTCGTGGCTGATCATAATGATGAGGATCTCCTTCTCCACGGAGAGACGCTTGAGCATCTTGGTGACATCGAGCTGGTGCCTGACGTCGAGGTTCGATGTGGGCTCGTCGAGAAGAAGGATCTTGGGTTCCTGCACGAGTCCCCTGGCGAGCATGACCTTCTGGTGCTGTCCCGCGGACAGCTCGTTGAAGTTTCTCATCGCGAGATGCGAGATTCCAAGCATGCTGAGGGTGTCGTAGACGATGTCGAGATCCTTGTCGAGCGACTTCCAACTACTGTGGGGGTGCCTTCCCATAAGAACGGTGTCGACGACACTGAGAGGGAACGTGTCGTTGGCGGAGTAGGGCACATATCCAATGTTCTTGGCGATCTCCTTGATGGTGATCTCCTTCACATCCTTCCCATCGAGCAGAACGCTTCCGTCGGTGGGGGTGAGAATCTTGTTGATGCAGTGTATGAGTGTCGACTTTCCCACTCCGTTGGGGCCCATGATAGACACGAACTTGGGTCCGGTGAGGTCCAGTGTGATGTCTTTCAGGATCTCCGTGCTGGTGTAGGCGAATTTCAGGTTGTCGATTTGGATCTGCATCTTGTCCCTCTTGGATGATGTATCCTGCATTTCACTTAAAAATCCTTGGTCTAATCCTCCATCATTGTATTGATTGGATTCATTGTTGCATTGATTATCTGTTGGTTAAATGTGCCAATTGTTAAATACGGATGTAATCGTACACGATGCTGGACAATATGTCCAAGTGAATTCAATGGACAAGAAAACGACTATGATTGTAGCAATCGTGGCCGTTGTCATTGTCGCAGCAGCCGGTTGTGTCGTCGTCTTCGGCGGCAACAACGGTGGAAACGGACCCCATGACGTGGCGATCGCCAGTCAGCTCCAGATCCGTGGAAACGCCAATGATGACTACACGATCAACGCCGACGACATGGCTATCGTCGACGACATCATCGCAGGAAACAAGAAACTCGAGGATTACAAACTCGCAGATGTCAACGCCGACGGAAAGGTCGACGAGACTGACAAGAACCTCCTCCAGGACCTGATTGACAGGAAGGACGGATGTAAGGTCTTCGTCGTCTGTGTCGACGAGAACAAGAACCCTGTGACCGTCGAGGCCACCTACCCCCTCAGGAACGTCGTTCCCTACGGAACCAACATGCAGCTTCCTGTCCTCTACGCCAACGCAGGACAGTATATGGCAGGATACTTCACCACCTCCTACAAGACCGCCGAGGCATCCATCTCCGACAAGGCGGTGGACCTCAAGGGAGCCACCAGGCAGATTCCCGACACCGCTTGGACCAACTTCACCAAGCTCGATTCCGACCTTGCATCCAAGGGTGGAGTCGGAGCACTTCTTGTCGACTACAGCGGTATCGCCCAGATCACCGCTCCCCGTGTCAAGGATCTCGAGGATGCAGGAATCCCCATGATCTGCTACTCCTCCGCTGACTCCAAGGAGGAGGTCACCACCGTCCTCACCCTCGGATTCCTCTTCGGAGGAGACTGCGAGAAGCTCGCCGTCAACTATGCCAAGGAGAGCTGGAAGGTCTTCGACGCCGTCAAGGAGAAGGTCGGAAACCTCGAGGACTCCAAGAGGACCAGCTACATCGCATTCAACATGCACATCTATGTCTGCTGCAACGACTCCACCTTCAACTCCAGCGGAGCCGACGCAGGCGGAATTCCCTACTACAAGGTCAACGCGGACTTCGCCAAGGCCTACGCCGGAAGCAACTCTGTCAAGATGAACAGCACCGAGGCACTCTCCAACTACAGGGATGCAGGTGCACTCCTCAACACCCGTTCCATGGACTGGGGACTCACCGAGTACCAGTACAAAGACGCGGTCATCGAGACCTGGAACCATGACAACTCGGGAACCCCTTCCTCCGAATACTTCAAGGGATTCGAGGACAGGCTCACCTTCGTCAACAACCTCCTTCCCGGAGGAGCAAGGCTCGCCTACTACGCACACGCACTCTACGGAGACAAGTTCTCCGAGGGATGGGCGGACAGCGTCCTCCAGAACTTCATCAACCTCGGAACCGATCCCCTCAAGGGACAGAACCTCAACACCATCGTCGCACACATCGACAAGGATGTCTATGACAAGGCATGCGGAAAGGAGGTCGCGAGCGAGAGCGCCGTCGACATCCTCAGCACCTTCATGACCAACTACAAGGGCACCTTCGCCACCGGCGCGGACGACGCCAAGTTCGCCTTCGCCAACGGATCCGTCCCCGAGAAGGCAGTCATCAAGGTCGCCAACGGAAACACCTCCGGATACTCCCCCAACGTCAACTCCATCACCGTCCAGGTCACTCCCGATGCGAAGACCCTCTACGATGACAACGAGAAGGACTACTCCGCACAGGTCGGAAAAACCACCCCCATGGGCGCGACCTACGTCAAGGCCAACGTGACCAAGGGCAACTTCGCCGGACTCTACGGATACTACCTCAACATCACCTCGTCCGGAAGCGCATCCGGATACATCACCGGTTATGTCGGTAACGTGTTCTTCGAGACCTACTTCTTCCAGAGGGCCGACATGACCGATGCGGACTTCCAGGGTGTCGCCGATGCAATGTACGATGCGATCTTCAAGACCGTCAAGTACAGCGGACCCGCAATCCCCGAGGACATCCCCGAGGGAACCCTCGTCGGAGCCGCAGCGATTGCGGACACCTTCGCCAGCGAGAACGCAGCATGGACCGTCTCCTCCGACTCCACCGAGACCGAGGGAATCCTCGACTACGTCTGCCCCACCAAGACCGACAAGGTCGCCAAGGTTAGGATGTATGTCGGAGCGGATGCAGCAACCCTGTATGCTACCAAGGCAGCAGCCATCGCAGCACTCAACGGAACCACTGCAATGGGAAGCAAGAATTATGCGACCATCGCCACTCCCGTCTCCGTTCCCGGAGTCAAGTGCACCGCAGTCCTCGGACAGCTCACCAGCTCCGCGTTCCTGCAGTTCGCCATGCTCTGCGGAAACACCTATGTCGAGATCATCGACGCTCCTGTCTACGTCTACCTGGCAGGTGCGGATGCACAGTCTGACGCCATCGCGATGATGAACGCCTTAGCAGCCTCCATCGCACGTGCAGACTCCGTCGCGATCGCATTCGCGACCGTCAACAGCGATGCATGGAAGGTCGCAGAGGGAGCAACCGCAACCGAGGCAACCCTCGATTACACCTGTCCCACCAAGACCGACAAGGTCGCCAAGGTGAAGATCTCCGTCGGAGACGATGCCGCGACCAAGTACGCCGCCAAGGCAGCAACCATCTCCGCACTCAACGGAACCACTGCAATGGGAAGCAAGAATTATGCGACCATCGCCACTCCCGTCTCCGTTCCCGGAGTCGAGTGCACCGCGGTCCTCGGACAGCTCACCAGCTCCGCGTTCCTGCAGTTCACCATGCAGTCCGGAAACGCATTTGTGGAGATCGTTGACGCTCCTGCCTACATCTACATCGCCAACGCCGCGGCATCCGATGATGCGAAGGCAATGATGGACCTGTTCGCAGCAGCAATCACCGCCTGATAAACATCTTCGACGGGCTTCGGCCCGTCACCCCCTTTTTCCAACCAGGAGAGAATACAATACCCGAAGAGACAGAAACCCGCGAGTCCCTGTTCGAGAGGTATGCCCGCCACAACTCCCTGAAAGTGCTCTCGATAGCACTGATCCTGGTGGCGCTCGTGCTCTCGGCGGCGGTGGCGATGACCATCGGTGACCACAAGATCGAGGTCCTGAAGGTCTATTCGATACTGTGGGACCACATATGCGGAAGGACCTACGTTCCCGGATCCGACGAGTTCTGGGACGATTTCATCATCTGGGAGGAGCGCATGCCCCGCGTGGTCGGTGCCATCCTCGCCGGAATGGGTCTCGCCGTGTCCGGAGCCGCCATGCAGGCGCTCATGAAGAATCCCCTCGCCGACCCCTACACCACCGGAATATCCTCTGGAGCGATGATGGGTGTCACCGTGGGCCTCGTGCTCGGCGTCGCGGTGTCGATATTCGCCGAGGACCTCTCCCTGGTGTTCTTCGCGTTCCTCTGCGGACTCATCCCCTCCCTCGTGATCGTGGGCATGAGCAAGTTCAGGAACACCTCTCCCGCTACCCTCATTCTGGCGGGTCTGGCTATGTCATTCATGTTCGGCGCAGTCACCCAGCTCCTGCTGCTCGGTGCGCAGGCCGAGACCGTCCAGGAGACCTACAAGTGGATGAACGGGACCCTGGGCAACATAAACATCGATCAGCTCCCCATGATGGGGATCATCGTGATCGTGGGAAGCGTGTTCTTCCTCGTGGTCACCAAGCAGCTGAACCTCATAGGCACGGGAGACAACAGCGCCAAGAGCCTGGGTCTCGATGCCGACAGGTTCCGCAGCCTCTGTCTCATCGTGATATCCTTCATCGTCGCGATGGTCGTGTCCGTCGTGGGAATCATGGGATTCGTCGGACTGGTCGTGCCCCATATCTGCAGGTATCTGGTCGGCAACGACAACCGCTTCGTCCTGCCGGCCTCGATGATCTTCGGAGGATTCCTCATAGTGTTCTCCGACATCGTCACGCGTACCATCGACGGGCCCAACATGCCCGTCGGAATCATACTCAGCTTCACCGGTGGACCGATGTTCCCGTTCCCGACCATACGACAGAG
>JAKSHU010000091.1 GCA_024399175.1 archaeon | reverse complement strand
AGCGTTCGACTCTTAATCGAACGGCCAAGGGTTCGAATCCCTTCAGGCCCGCCATCTTTCTGGAAAATTTTAAGTCGACGGTTCATTCGAATCATCGTTTTATACGGCTGAATCCATCAACATCTATGTCGCAGGACCACAAACCCCGGTTCAACGCAGGCGCAGCATTCAAACTTCTGACCGAGGGGAATGCCAGATTCCTCCTGGGACTGCCCAGCAACGGGGATCATTCCGCAGAACGTCGCAGACTCACCGCAGAACACGGCCAGTACCCGTATGCGATCGTCGTGACCTGCTCCGACTCACGTGTAGTGCCAGAGATCATCTTCTCAGCAGGCATAGGGGACCTGTTCGTCATCCGTACGGCGGGAAACACCATCGACGGAAGCTCACTGGGAAGCATAGAATATGCCATCGCCCACCTGGGAGTCAGGCTCGTCGTAGTGATGGGACACACGCACTGCGGTGCGATAACCGCCGCGGTCACCAGCAGACACGACGGGCACATCGGATACATCACGGACGAGATCCAGAAAGGCATCGGTGACGAGAAGGACGTCCACGAGGCCTGCATCGCCAACATCCACCGCAGCCTGAAGATAGTCGAGGACGACCTTCCCGACAGACACGACGTGAGGTATGTCGGAGCGATATACGACATCGTGGATGGGTCTGTGGAATTCTTCGAGGACCTCCACGAATCAGAATGACGGTAGCGTTATATCCTCGTCAGCAATCGTGCTAATCAATGACACTGCACACATTCGGATTCGTGGGCCTAGGACTGATCGGCGGTTCCATCGCACGTGCCCTCAAGGCATATGACGCGAACAACAGGATCGTCGCATACGATGCCAACAGAAAGGCATTGACCCAGGCATACGAGGATGGTGTGGTGGATGTGCTCGTGTCGGAGATCGATTCGCGTTTCTCCGACTGCGATTTCATATTCCTCTGTGCGCCGGTCAAGTTCAATATGGATAACGCCGCAGTGCTGAAACCGCTGCTGAAGGAAGGTGCCGTGCTCACAGATGTCGGAAGTGTCAAGGGCGAGATGCACCAGAGGATCCACGAGCTCGGTCTTGACGGGCAGTTCATCGGAGGCCACCCGATGGCCGGAAGCGAGCGTGTGGGGTATGCCAATTCCAAGGCGAAGCTCCTGGAGAACGCATACTACATCATCACCAGGACAGAGTCCAGCACGAAGGAGCAGACCGATGCGTACTGTGACATCGTCAGGATGATGGGTGCGATTCCCCTCGTGATGACCCCGCAGCAGCACGACTACATCACAGCCGCAGTGAGCCATGTGCCCCACGTGATATCCGCATCGCTCGTCAACCTCGTGCGGGACAGTGACTCTCCCAACGAGGAGATGAAGATGATTGCGGCAGGAGGTTTCAAGGACATCACCAGGATCTCCTCGTCCTCCCCCGTGATGTGGCAGCAGATCTGCCTCACGAACTCTCAGAACGTGTCGGACCTTCTCGAGGACTACATCCGGTCCCTCACCGACATGAAGGCCGCAATCGACTCCCACGACGCGGACAAGCTGATGCAGTTCTTCGATGGTGCTAGAAAATACCGCGACACATTCATCGATGCTTCACGCGGACCCATAAAGACCGCGAACACCGTACATGTGGAGATATATGACGAACCCGGAGCACTTGCCATCGTCGCCACGATACTGGCCTCTCGGTCCATCAACGTCAAGAATGTGGGTATCATCCACAATCGTGAGTTCGAGACTGGTTCACTGAGGATCGACCTCCACGACGAGAAGGAGGTCATCAAGGCGAAAGAGGTCCTCGAGTTCCACGGATACGAGGTCACGATAGGCTGAACCACATATACGAGGAGATGCATTCTCCACCATGCACGAGATAGATCTCGCCCAGCTCGGAAAATATGTGGATGCCGTGAACGACATCGGATCCAACTGGATGCTTGTGACCTCAGAGAAGGATGGAAAGGTCAACACCCTCACCGCATCCTGGGGAGCCCTCGGAACCCTCTGGAGGAAGAAGGTCGCATTCATTTTCATCAGACCCAGCAGATACACCAATGAATTCCTCAAAGCCAACCAGCACTTCACCCTGACGTTCTTCGACGAGCACAAGGATGAGATGGGATACCTCGGAAAGACCTCCGGAAGAGATGTTCCCGACAAGATCGAGAAGGCCAGACTCCACATCATTAAGGTGGACGGACAGCCCACGTTCCAGGAGGGACGCCTCGTCCTCCTCTGCAGATCCATCTACGCCGACCCCTTCGAGACCGAGAACTTCATCGAGAAGGACATCGATGCCACGATGAACCCCAATGGAGACCGCTCCATCATGTACATCGCGGAGATCGAGAAAGGATACAGACTCTGAAACCAACGGCCGGGAGACCGGCCATCATTTTTTTTTAATCAGGATACAAAAAAGGAAATTTGCATAGCAAAAGCTAATGCAAGTTGAAATTAGATTGATGCATCAACAGAATCAGTTGGATGCAGGTCCCCAGAAGAAGGAGACGACAAGAACAACAACGACAGCTGCGGCCATGACAGCTGCGAGTTTCATCTTAGGGCTGAGTTTTACTTTGGGCATGTCCATTTTGAACACCTGTGACGTCCATGACGCCTATGGATATGTAGATGGCAAACCCCTATAAAACCACTCCCCCACACTCCCTTTTATAGGTTGAAATTAATCGTCTGGGTATGACCAAAGTCATTCTCCACACCAACATGGGAGACATCACCATCAAGATGCACGACGACATGCCCATCACCACCGGCAACTTCGTCAAACTCGCCAAACAGGGATTCTACGACGGAACCATCTTCCACAGGGTCATCTGCGACTTCATGATCCAGGGAGGAGACCCCGAGGGAACCGGCTGCGGCGGACCTGGATACACCATCGAGGACGAGTTCGGACACGGACACTCCAACAAGCCCGGATTCGTTGCAATGGCCAACACCGGCCGCCCCCACTCCGGAGGAAGCCAGTTCTTCATCAACACCAACGACAACGGATACCTCGACAAGGAGAACCCCTCCACCCCCTACGCACACCCCGTCTTCGGAGAGGTTGTCGAGGGAATGGATGTCGTATACAAGATCCAGGAAGTCCCCACCGACCGTCGCGACAGGCCCGTCAAGGATGTCGTGATCAACAAGGCCGAAGTCATCGAGGAATGAAACCGTCGGGGGCCCACCCCCGGCCACTTATTTTTTTGAACCCAGGAATCCCCGGAGCTTCGGATGAAGCTGGACGGAGTCTATGAGCTCACCCATCGGGACGCGATGAGAGATCACCAGCACGAACAATGCTCCTGCAAGGGATCCGACACTGTTGCATATGAGATCACGAATGGTGTCCCAGGGAGTGCTTTGCAGTCCGACTCCCGCAATCACATTGACAAGATGTTGGAACACCTCCCAGATCACTCCGAATTTCGCCATTATCAGAAACACGAACAGCGACAAGAGGCCGGGAGTGAACCTGTTGCTGGAGTTGTACCTCTGCATCGTCAACAAGGTCAGAATGACGCACAAGCTGATGACGAACGAGGAGAAGGAGTGTGTCAGGTTGTCGTAATGGAGAAGCAGGTCGTAGTTCAACATCAGGACCCCGTACCCATGGAAGAATATCGCCAGGTCGATGAAGAACACCATCCACAGAGGAAGTTTCATTATGCCGAACCTGTAGAAAAACCAGGGAACCATGCAGAAAAGCCCGCAGAACAGACCCGTGTTGAACTCATACTGCTGACGTCCGTTTCCGAAGCACTGACTGGTGAAATAGAGCTGGATCAGCGCGAACACCAGACAGGTGATCAGCACCACCCGATCCCTCTGCAGATTCATGCCTCGACCTCCTGGCACAGTTCGGATTTCTCCACTCCGTCAAGCAATCCCCTGCACACTATCGCACTGGCGAGGATCGTGAATGCCGCAATGTCACACGGCAGCATCAGACTCATGTTTGAGTCGTGGAATGACCCGGGCGATCCAGGTCCGAACGGCTGTCCTGAGTCCCACAGGCTGAACGCGGTCATGAACATACCCAGAAGTACGAAGGAGAAGGCGAGTCCGACTGCCAGCATTATCATCCACCGCTTGGACAGAGAGGAGTCAGATTTCAGGTCGATCACGGCCGCCACTATGAATCCCTGGATAAACACGACCACGGGCTGCATCATGTACAGGGCCACATCCAGGATGTGGATGTTCCCCAGGATGTACGGGTCGGCAAAAGACGTGAACCTCAGTACGCCCAACATCAGAATTACTCCGAGCGCCACACACTCATATCCCAGGACAGAACCCATCACACTCGTCCTCAGCCCCCGATGGATGACGGGGGAGGCTATCAGACAGAACAATGATGCCAGAAGAGATATCCAGTCAGATGCCAGGGCAGAGAACAGGACCACCAGTGATGAAAGAAGCACGATGACTCCGACCCAGCCTGCCTGTCCCATCAGATTCCCCCGCGAATTCAATCAGAGGACTTCTTCTTGCTGCTCTTGTCACCAAGGAATCTTCTGAGGTAACGGTGGAGCTCGATGGATTCGATGAGATCGTCGATCGATCTGCGCCTCATGTACACCGCGATGAAGGCAGAGCACATGATGGATCCGACGGTGTTGCTCAGCATGTCGCGGATGGTGTCCAGAGGGCTGTACTGCATATGGGTGCCCACGAAGAGCTGATCGATCATGTACTCGAAGACCTCCCATAGGACTCCGAAGGATATCATCACAAGAACGATGAAGATCGCATAGACCCCCACGGTAAACTGGATGTGTGCATTGTAGACCTGCAGACACATCAATGTGAGGACGGCGCACATGCTGATGACGAACGAGGAATAGGTGTGGGTCACTATGTCGTAGAACGAGATCTCGTCATATGCATAGGTCATCACACCGACGGCGTGAAGGAATATGGCGAGATGGATTATCACCGCGATCCACACGGGCAGTTTCATGATCCTCAGGTGCAGCATCAGAGATGGTATCAGACAGAACACCGCGCAGGAGACACCGGTGTTGAACTCGTACATGTTGCCACCGTCAATGAGACAATAGATCGCCAGTGCGAGCATGATGATCACGCATATCGCACAGCTCGCATCGATGAGAATCGCCTTGGTCTCCATTCAGATCCCTCCCAGAAGTTCTTCCTTCTCGACAGGCTTGATCAGTCTTCTTCCCACCACTGCGCACAGTATGCCCACGACACTGGCACATCCAGGATCAGCCATCAAAATGGGGTGTGTCACCCTGCCATGGATTGCGATCTCCTCGTTGGTGAAGGGAAGACCGTCCGCCCAGATGGCGAATCCGGCCATGAACGCGTAGAAGGCGGAGAACGCGAACGTGAACACCATCGCGAACACCAGCATCCACCTGCGGGAGAACTGGGACTCCGTGTATGCATCAAGCAGCACGGAGAACATCATTCCCACGTTGAACGTGAGCACGGACAGGACCATCAGCTGTATTATGACAATCCACTGGACGGGGCCCCACAGATACTCCGACAGGGCTCCGGACATTATGACGAGGGATAGCAAGATCAGAAGGACTGAGGATGCAATCCCCACCAGGAGGAAGCTCCTGTGGTGGCATTCCCTGTGCCTGTGAACAGGATAATATCCCACGATAAAGGCCATCGCCTCGGCTATGGCCACCATCCAATCAAACTTCACCAGTGCCACAAGCACAGCGACAACGGCCATGCCCAGATACAGCATCATGAGACGATTGGAATTCATCAGGAACCGATGGGGGACCAGAGGTATAATCCTTGCCCCGATTCAGTATTTCTCGAGAATGAGATGAGTGCCAGAACGCAGGTAAATCAGAGGGATGCGAACCTTGCGAGCCCTGCGGCGGAGCTCCTTGTCATTGGTCACGATGTAGGCGTTCTCGCGAAGCGCCACCTCGAGAACGGAATCATCCCCGTGTGACTCGCTGGGGACGATCTCGCGTTTGCGTGCCAGTGCCAGTGCGGCCTTTGCGTGACGATTGGTCTCCGCCAGATGTTTCAACTCCCCCACGAGGGGTCCGGGCACGACGAAACGAACGTCACCCAGAAGATTGCGAACCTCGGCATCTATGTTCAAGCCGATCTCAAAAGGCATGAGTAAAGCGTTTGTGTCCAAGACGACTGTCTGCATACCGTCACTGGTCGATGATACCGTATCCGATAAGTCTCCACTTGTTGGAGATTCTTCTCGAGATGGCGACTCTCTGTCCAGGAAGGATACATACAGGAAGCTTCAGAACGACGTCGGCGTAACCTCTGGCGGCACTCTTGACGAGTCCGACGGTGGTTGCGGTACCGACACTGAGCATCAAGGGTTCGTTGCTCTTGATCTCGTCGACGACGAGGTCCGCAGTGGAACCGACGACACGGTCCAGGAGGACGGTCTTCATCTTGAAGGAGCTGACCACGGGGGGCAGCTTTCCAGGGATCCCGCTGACCCTTCCCGTGACACCATCAGACTTGGTGGTCGCGGGATCGAGTTCGGTTCCGATCGCGATGAGTCCTCCGGGAAGGACTTCCTTGACGCTCTTGTCTCCGGCGTTGAGGGAGATGACCTTTGCGGTGATCCTCTCGTACGTGACCTTGCCTGCGGCTTCGACACGCCTGCCGGGAACTACCTCGATCTCGTCTCCGACCTTGAGCTTACCCTGCATCAGGGAACCTCCGATGACTCCTCCGCGAAGCTTGTCGGGAGTGGTACCGGGAGCGTTGATGTCGAAGGACCTGGTGACATGCATGATGGGGTCTGCCTCGGCATCC
>JAKSHU010000090.1 GCA_024399175.1 archaeon | reverse complement strand
TGGTTGTTTCTCCGACAGGATTCAGGATGTGCCAGAACACGTGCATCCGATGAACACGTCTCAGAAGGTGATGTCGTCGAGGATGTTGGCCTTCGTCTCCAGGATCGCGCAGATGTCGTCCAGAACCGCTTCGGAATCCACCAGGGGGATCCTGACCACGGCGCTGATGTAGCTGAGCAGGAACTTCATGTTGGTCCTCACCGGGACATCGTGGTCGGTGAGGTGGTATTCGCTGATGAACCCTGATGTCATGGAGACCGTGGCGATGAAGTACCTGCGTGCGAGGTCCATGTCCACGTTCCACTTCTTGTCCTCGAGATACTGCCGGAGGTACCCCATCAGCCTGTCGACGATGTCGTTGAAGATGGTCCACGACTGGTTGGCGTGGTACAGCATCTCCGCCGCGATCGGGTTGGAGTGCGCATAGTGCATCTCCAGGGAGGCGGGGAGCATCAGTAAGGTTATTGCGTCGTGGTCGGCGTTCTCGATGTTCTATAAGGCCTTGTCGAGTATCCTGTTGAACACGACCTCGAAGACCCCGTCCTTGTTTCCGAACGCGTGGTAGACACTGCCGTTGAGCACGCCGGACTTCTGGATGATCTGCCTCATCGTGGTCTTCTCGTAGCCCTGCTCGGTGAAGAGCGCGAAGGCCGCGTCAAGGACCTTCCTCCTGGATTCCTCCCCCTTGCAGAATGTCACTGACATAGTTGAACATGTTCAACTGTTAACGGTTATATAACCGTTTTCAGGGGTTCCGAAAGGGGTCGCCAAGGCATTTTTTCGTGATGGTTTTGAACGTGTTCAATATGTTAATATAGCTTCACCAGATGCCCATGTCCAGATAGCGCCAGCCCTGGCGCTAGCAGACACCTTGCGGAGGGTTGAGAGCATCCGCAGAAGGTAACCGCTAATGATATTCGAAAAACTGGCAAACGGAATCACCAAGCATGCCAAACTGGTCGTCCTGGCCTGGGTGGTCCTCCTCGTCGCCTTCGCGTATCCCATGTCCCACGTCTCGGAGAGCTTCAGCTACGACAACACCAATGTCGGAAGCACTGGCTCCGAGGCGATGGTGGGTGCGGAGATCATGGGGGAACACTTCCACTCCATAGTGACCACTTCGGCATCACAGAACCTCCTCATCACGTTCGACCCCAGCGTCCACAGCGTCGATGACATGAAGGTCTTCGATCAGAAACTGTCCGCCAAGCTCTATGCCTATGGCAAGATCGAGAGCGTGACGGTCCCCGACCCCTATCCCACCGGACTGAGCATCATGTCCATCGCGTACTGGAACGACATGTCCAGCTCTGATGTGACCAACGACACCGGCAACCTCAGGAACTACATCCACAAGTCCATCGAGGAGGTCGCCACCGAGATGGGTGCCGGCTGGAAGGCCTCCGACTTCACCACCTATGTCACCGGATCCCCCGCGATCAGCTACGACACGATGAAGTCCACCTCCAGCGACATGTCCATCGTCGACCCCATCGCCATCTTCATGGTTATCGTCCTCGTCGGACTGTTCTTCAGATCCTTCGTGTCCTCCGCGGCCGCACCCTCCGTCATCGGAGTCGCACTGGCCGTCGTCCTCGGAATCCTCTACTTCCTGGGACAGGTCATGAGCATCGCCTCCTTCTCCGAGATCATCCTCATCGTCTCGATGCTCGGTGCCGGATGCGATTACTGTATCTTCATCCTGTCAAGGTACCGTGAGGAGAGAAGGGCCGGAAAGGACCACATCGAGTCCTGCAGGCAGGCCATCATGTGGGCCGGTGAATCCGTCGCCACCTCCGGAATGGCGGTCATGTTCGGTTTCGGTGCCATGAGCATCTGCAGCTTCGGAATGGTCGCCACCATGGGAATCGTCCTTGCAATCGGAATCGTCATCGCGATCTTCGCCGCACTCTTCCTCATGTCCTCCATCCTCGTCCTCGTCGGCGACAGGCTGTTCTGGCCCACCGGAGCCGCCAGCCCCAAGCTCGAGAAGGGATATGTCCGTGCCTTCGGAAAGCTCGCGGTCAGGTACTTCACCGTCTCCACCAGGTTCTCCATCAAGCACGCCAAGGCCATCGTCGTCGCAGTGATCCTCTTCACCGTGCCCATGGTCTACGTGTACTCCACCGCCCACAGCTCCTACGACATGGTCGGATCCATGATGAACGGGGAGTCCTCCGACGGAATGGTCATCATGCAGGACTACCTCGGCGGCGGAACCGTGATGCCCAACTACATCGTCTTCGAGACCGCACAGCCCCTGGCACAGATCACCCTTATGCCCCTCACCGAGGAACTCTCTCTCGGTAAACTGAATTGGACCGACGATTCGGCCTACCTTACCAATGTCCAGACGACGCTCGGAGGATATGCAACCGAGATCCAGTCGAACGAGCATATTGCAAGTGCCAGCACACTGAATGCCTCTATGAACTGGACCGTGATTTCCGGAATGCTTATCGCCGGAGGTCTGCCCGTCAACACTCCCCTCGAGAACGGACTCGACGCCCTTGCGGCAAGCAACCCCCAGATGACCAATATGGTCGGTATGCTGAAGGCCATCCTCACTCCCGAGGTCAAGGCCGCAGTCGGTGCGATGAATCCTGGAATGATGTGGACCATCTCCGATGCCACCGTCACGCAGATCATGGACTGGTTCATGTTCGCCGCAACCGGACAGCTTGGAACCACCGCCACTGCCGTTCCCAACGTCTACACCGCCAACTTCGTGAGGATCACCATCAACACCAGGGAGATGGCACTTTCCGACAACTCCATCGCGACCATCTCCAAGATCGCCGACGACATCCACCATGAGGCTGACGGCAACCCCCTCTTCGCCCACATCTGGGCATCCGGAACCACCGCCATCATGGTCGAGCTCTCCGACAAAATCGGAGGAGAGTTCACCAAGATCGAGCTCCTCGCGGTCGTGCTCATCGTCCTGCTGCTGTTCTTCGTGATGAAGTCCTACGTGACCCCCATCAGGTCGGTCGTCACCATCCTGATGTCCGTCGTGTGGACCGTCGCGATCACCCACCTCCTGTTCGAGAATGTTCTGGGACAGGGAGTGCTGTGGCTGATCCCCATCGTCCTGCTCGTCATCTGTCTCGGTCTGGGAATGGACTACGACATCCTTCTCACCACCAGGATCAGGGAGTACAGGTTCGCCAAGGGAATGTCCAACGAGGAGTCCATCGAGCAGGCCGTCCTCCACTCCGGATCCGTCATCACCATCTGCGGAATCATCATGGGTGGAACCTTCGGAAGCCTCATGCTCGCGAGCACCCCCATGCTCCAGCAGATGGGATTCGCACTCTGCTTCGCAATCCTCGTCGACGCCCTGTTCATCAGGACCTACGTCGTCCCCGCGGCGATGTACCTCCTCGGTGACTGGAACTGGAAGGGACCCTTCAAGGCGTCCAAGCTCAAGGCCGAGTCCGAGCCCGAGCAGATCCAGGAGTAAACATCTTATCCCCTCCGGGGGCCGTGCGGTCTCCGGAACACCTTTTACAAAAATGATCTCAGGAGCGTCTCGCAAGGCTCCTGACGTACGCCATCCCGCGGGCGTACTTGCTGACACGCTCCTCCTCGAAGCCGTAGTCCTCGGTGAGCGTCCTGACGACCGACATGATGCTGCGGTCGTCCTGTATCGACTGGTCGAGACACTCGATCTCCAGCTCGTAGCAGGGCAGACTGCGGACGCCTGATCCCGGGTCGGTGTAGACGACCTTGTCGAAGGTGAAGGAGTATGATCTGACCTTCGAGGACATCCTGACGGAGCAGCGGATGATGTCGTCCCTGAGGCACGGTGTGTCCCTGATGGTGACGGGGCCGTAGACCTCGCGTGCGAAGTCCTGCACGACCTTCCACTTGTCGAAGCGGGAGTCGTTGAAGCGTTCCTCCTCGATCTCGCGCCTGGAGAGTCCCATGCCCTCCCCGAGGGTGGGCATCTTCATCGTGACGTAAGCCCTGTCGCCCAGGGTGCGGAAGCGCAGCAGCATCCTGTCCCTGTCGAACACACCTTCGGTGTCCGTGTAGTAGAGATCGGTGAACCTCTCCTGGCTCTGTGCGCGGAGGGTGAAACCCTCGGTGGCGAGGATCGAGCAGAGGAACTGGAACCTCGACGCGGGGTCGTCGCCGTCGTAGGCGAACGGTCCATCCAAGCTGAAGAGCTTGATCTCGTTCTCTATCCTCTGACCTGCCATCGGTGAAAGCATCGGTGTCTGGGATATTATGCTTTTCCGACACGGTGCATGGGCTTATCAACATTGGACGATATTTCCAATTATGTCCAGGAAAGCGGTTCTAGTCATCAGCTTCGGCACAAGTTACAACGACACCAGGGAGAAGACCATCACTGCCATCGAGAACGCCATCGCGGAGAACTTCCCCGACAGGGAGCTCAGGCGCGCGTGGACAAGCAGGATGATCGTCGCCAAGCTGAAGAAGAGGGACGGGGAGCACATCGACAACGTCACCGAGGCGATGGACCGTCTGGTGGCCGACGGATTCGACGACGTCATCGTGCAGTCCACCCACGTGATGAACGGGGAGGAGTACGACATCGTCTCCGACACCGTGTCCCTCTACAGGGACAGGATCCCCCACCTGTATCTCGGCAAGCCCCTGCTCACCACCGATGACGACTACAACAGCGTGGTCGCCTGCATCGCCCGTGACCTCGTGCCTCTGGCGGGTGGAAGGCCCCTCGTCCTGATGGGACACGGCACCGAGCACTTCGCCAACGCCACCTACTCCGAGCTTCAGATGAAGCTGTACTTCGCGGGATACCATGATGTCTTCGTCACCACCGTCGAGGGATTCCCCGACTTCGACAACACCCTCGAGCTGATGAGGGGAAGGGGCTACGAGGAGGTGGCCGTGATGCCGTTCATGATCGTCGCGGGGGACCACGCCAACAACGACATGGCCGGAGACGAGGATGACTCCCTGAGGTCCGTCCTGGAGAGGGAGGGATACTCGGTCACCTGCATCATCCGCGGTCTTGGCGAGATGCCGTCGTTCAGGAGGATGTTCATCGAGCACTCCGGTGCCGCCGAGGAGATCTGATTCCCTCGGGACTCTCTTACCAAAGATGATATTCGTAACACGAATTGATTTGGGCAGACATATTCTTTATATGGATAGATGCGATTGAGAACACCATGTCAAAGAAAGCAGTGCTCGTCGTGAGCTACGGAACCTCCTACATCGAGACCAGGGAGAAGACCATCGGTGCAGTGGAGAAGGCCGTCGCCGCAGCCTACCCCGACCGCGAACTCAGGCGTGCGTTCACCGCCAGAATGGTGATCGACATCGTGAAGAGGAAGGAGGGCATCCAGATCGACTTCATCAAGGATGCGCTTGACAGACTGCTTTCCGAGGGCTTCGACGATGTCGTCGTGCAGTCCACCCACATTATGAACGGAGGACAGTTCGACTACGTCGCACAGGCCGTCAACGAGTACAAGGGAAGGTTCGCCTCACTATGTCTGGGTCTTCCCCTCCTGACCTCCGACGAGGACTACGACAGGGTCGTCGAGACCGTCCTCCAGGAGTTCGCTCCCGCCGACGACGAGACCGCGCTCGTCCTCATGGGACACGGAACCGTGCACTACGCCAACGCGACCTACAGCCAGCTCCACCTCAAGTTCCAGTACGGCGGACACAGGAACGTGTTCGTCACCACCGTCGGGGGAGTCCCCGAGTTCGACGACACCATCGGCGAGCTCGGCGGAGAGGGATTCAGGAAGGTCGTCCTCGTCCCCCTGATGGTCGTCGCCGGAGACCACGCCACCAACGACCTCGCGGGTCCCGAGGAGGACTCCCTCAGGTCCCTGATGGAGAAGGAGGGATACCAGGTCACCTGCATCGTCAAGGGACTCGGCGAGAACCCCGCCTTCCAGAAGCTCTTCGTCGAGCACGCGCTCGCCGCCAAACAGATCTGATTCCCGTGGGGGGTCCGCCCCCACACTCTTCCGCATCCCGGTTCCCGGATGGCGGGCATTTCTACGAACACTTATATAGCAAGGTTGAGAAAAAACAACCATGCAGATCGGGTCGTACAAGCGTTTCAGCACCACCAGGAATGACTATGGATACTTCACTCCCATAGACATCGACCTGTCGTTCGACAGCCTGGACCGTGCGATCCTGCAGCTTGAGACCCTTTACATCACCTCCTACGCCTGGAGGACCTATTCCGACTCGATCCTCAACACGGACACCCTGATCGACTCCACTGGAGACAGGGTCCGTGAGCGCTACTACGTGGGGAAATCCATTGACAAGGGATATCTTCCCGATCCCGGTTCCGAGGAGACGGATCATCTCGCCAGGGGAATGAGGAAGGCCTCGGACGTCCTGGCGATCGTCGAGTTCTATCTCAACCGCGTCCACTCCCTGAGCAGGGACAACATCAAGGACCAGATGGTCGTCGCACGCAGGTACATCCGCTCCCGCTGGAAGGCCGCCTCCGGACAGACCAAATCCGAGAAGAAGGATGGGAGCGAGTTCGACGTAGGTCAGCTGAAGACCATCACGAAGTACAGCAAGGATGAGAACGACCATCAGAACGCCACGTTCAGCTTCAACTCCAAGAGCGAACCCCAGTTCATCAGGGAGACGCTCGAGGGAAAGGTCGACGGAGCATACCCTCTGGCACAGTTCGACAGGATCGGTCTCAGATGGGTCGAGAAGGACGGGGAGCTCGTCGCGGTGCCTCTGGATGCCCACCCCCTGTACGCTATCGACTCTCCCCCGGACACCCTCCCTTTCGCCGACCTCTTCCTGAAGCTCCCCACCGCGCAGGAGCCCAACCCAT
>JAKSHU010000009.1 GCA_024399175.1 archaeon | reverse complement strand
CCGGCCTTGGAGGAGGTGGCGAGTGCGAAGAACTTGTTGTTGGCCTTGTGCTGCTCGAAGAGCTGCTTGGTGTTAGCATCGATTGCCATGGGTTTGTAATCCCCTCCGTCGTTTATGTACTTGACCCAACCCGTGAAAGGGATATATGCCCGTTCGCCGTTTGCAATGCGATACTTATGGGCGAGGAAGACAGGAACAGCAGGGAGTTCGTCGAGTTTATCCGCTCCAACCGCGACATGATCATGAAGATCCTCGGGGAGGAGGACAGGGAGAGGGAGCCCGAGGATGACAGGACCAGGCAGAGAAGTGATTTCGACAGGGCCTACGAGCGCATGGAGGAACGTCGTGCCGAGGCACGCGAGCGCATGCACGACCATGTCAGCGACTTCCTCAAGGTGATGGCGGACGACGAGGTCCAGAAGCACTTCTTCACCGGATGCATGGAGTTCTTGATGTGTGTCGAGAGCGTCTTCAAGGCGATGCCGAAGTCCTCCGAGATGGATGAAGTCGTCGATAGCTTCGAGAGGGCCAAGAAGGCCTCGATGAAGAACGCCGTCGTCGCTGGTACCAAGGCCGAGACCCGTGAGAAGCTCGAGAAGGTCTCGATCACCAACATCAAGAAGAAGATCCACGACGAGTTCCTCGGAAGCGACGACGAGAACTGAATCTGGATGCTGGGTCCGACCCCGACTCCATATTTTGATGAAAATCAGTGAGGGGTCGCCCCCTCATTATAATCTGTTTTACTGTTTTTTCTTGTAGGCTTCGATGCATGCCTTGACGGTCGCCTTGGCTGCCTCGGGTCCCTCGATGGCTCCGACCTCGGTCTTCTTGCCCTCGAGTGCCTTGTAGACGGAGAAGAAGTGCTGGATCTCCTTTCCGATGTGCTCGGGGAGCTGTGCGATGTCGGTGTATCCCTTGTAGACGGGATCCTTGGGGAGGACGCAGAGGATCTTGTCGTCCTGGTCTCCGGAGTCGACCATCCTCATGACTCCGATGGGCCTGCACTTTGCGAGTGCACCGGGGATGATGGGTTCGCTGGAGATGACGAGGACGTCGAGAGGGTCGCCGTCGAGGGCGATGGTCCTGGGGATGAGTCCGTAGTTCCAGGGGTATGCGGTGGAGGTGGAGAGGATTCTGTCGACTGTGATGGGTCCGGTCTCTTCATCGACCTCGTATTTCATCTTACTGCCTTTGCTGATCTCGATGAAGGCGACGAACTCCTCGGGGGAGATCCTGTCGTCGGACATGGTGTCAACGATGTTGGACATGTCTCCGGGGAATCCATTCAGATTATATAACGTTTGAAGAGAGGAGAGGCGGCAGGGTGGATGGCAAGGATGTGGATTGCTCCCTGTCGCCTGGAGAAGAGTTCCCATCCCTTCCTGTTTCCGAGTATGCGACCGAGATATTTAATGTTTGCTAAATGCAGATTAGCAAATTGATTATGAATCACCCAGGTTCAGAAATCCTTTTCCAGAAATGAGGTGGTGACGGGCTCAGATCAGGGCCTTTTCCCCAGAGTTGGATTCATCAGTTCTGCCCAATAAAGTAATAATCTGAGGAAAAATTATACAATTGTATAATTCTTGTACAATTGTTATTGACTTAATGTTTGTTTAACACAATTGTAATAAAATTGCTCAAAGGTATAATATACGGTAGTCCGAATTTTGTCTACAACGCATTTGAGCGTTACGTGATTCAAATGGACAAAAAGATCATCGCAATCCTCGCTGTTGTGATCATCGTTGCCGCCGGAGCCGTTGCAGGCTTCACCCTTCTCAAGAAGGATGACGGCAAGGAAGCTGGTCTCAGCATCGTTGGACGTGTTAACTCCGAGGGATCCGGTATCATCCTCAAAAACGACCAGGACCCCCACGACTACATTACTGAGACCCTTATCACGCCCGTCGAGCAGGATGCCAAGTACATCCGGAACGGCGACGAGTACTTCGTGTTCAACGTCGCTAACTGGGGAGGAAAGGTTTTCGCCACCCCCGGTGCAGCCACCATCCAACATGTCCAGCTTGCTGAGCTTGCAGCCCTGATGGGACTCAAGTTCGTCTCCTATGTCGACGGAACCGCCCTTTCGAACGACACCCTCTACTATCAGGCAGGAGTTCCCAGCTACGCCGAGTTCTCCGGCAAGGCCGCTTGTGTCGGTTTCATCATCTGGGAAGCACAGGTCTCCGTCGGAGTGCAGGAAGGATGCCCTGTCCTTGCACTGACCAACGACCTCTTCGCAGGACACACCTGTTGTATCATCGGTGCATCCAACGATTACGTCAAGAAGAACGCTGACACCCTCGAGACCTTCCTCTTCGTCTACTCCAAGGCAGTCGACAAGATCAACGAGGCAAAGGCCGACCCCACCTCCGATCTTTACAACAATGTCCTCGCCATCGCCAAGAACAGGGTTTCCATGCCTGACGGCCTCAACGATTCTCAGAAGGAGGCAGCAATCAAGGCCGCTCTTGACAATGTTACCTACCTTTATGCAGACGGATCCACCGGAAACCTCGGCAAGCTCGTCGACGATGTCGCAGCACTTGCAAAGTCCCTTGTCGACTCCAACGTCATCAGCAAGAACGCAAAGGATCTCGGATTCGCCGACTACAGTGCACTTGCCAACAAGTTCGTCAACGACGTTCCCATGAAGAACGCAATGTCCAAGGAGATCAAGAAGCTCGACAAGAAGACCACCATCGAGGTCGCTGCAATCGCAGGTGACATCCACCAGCTTGCAATCTGGTACGCGAAGGACACCGGAATGTTCGAGGAGTACAACCTCGACGTCAACGTCTCCGCACAGTCCAACGGACCTGCGATCTACACTGTTCTCGCAAACGGTGAGGTCAACATCGGATTCCTTGGTGCACCCCCCATGACCATCAGGTGCATGAACGCCGAGGACATCCACGCATAAACTAAAAAACCTCTAAACAATAAGTGGCCCCCATTGATAACATGGTGTCTCTGAAATACGATGAAAACAACCGCACCCACAGGATGCTGAGGACGCTGCTCATAGTGGTGGCATCCCTCGCCGTCTTCCTGGTGCTCTGGTGGGTTGTCACCACTGTCATGCACGACAAGAACTTCCCCCCGCCGGACAAGGTCTTCAAGGCACTCTGGAACCTCATCTGCAATGGAGATCCCATCGGGGGCCACACCCTCTGGGAGTACATCCGCACCAGTCTCACAACGTTCCTCTACGGATTCGCTCTGGCTCTGGTCGTGGCCGTGCCTCTCGGACTGCTTCTCGGTTACGTGAAGCCCCTCAGGGAGTTCACTGCCCCCTGGATCGAGGTCGTCAGACCCATCGCACCCATCGCGTGGGCACCGATCTTCGTGCTCTCATTCGGATCCAAGCTCGGACCCGCACTCGTCGTGTTCATAGGTATCTTCTTCCCGCTGCTGACCAACATCATCTTCGGCGTGCAGAGGATCGACAAGAACTGGCTTGATGCGTCCAAGACCCTTGGAGCTGGTCAGGGCACACTCTTCGTCAAGGTCGTCCTTCCCGCCACCGTCCCCTACATCCTCAATGGAGTAAAGGTCGGTCTGGGAGTCGGATGGATGTGTATCGTCGCCGCCGAGATCTATAACAAGTTCGGTGGAATCGGACAGTATCTGGTCGACATGGTCAACAACGGATTGATGGAGAACGCCTTCGCGGCGATTATCATCATCGCGGTCCTCGGACTACTGACGACCGGAATCGCGGAATATGTCAGCAAGTGGGTTTCCCGCAGAATGGGGATGGACGCATGAGCAAGTCAGAAATGGTAGTCAACGGAGAGAAATACGATGCGAAGGACCGCGTCCGCGCGGATCGCACCGACAAGCTCTATGAGCACATCCCCGAGGGAGAACCCCTTGTGAGGATCGAGAATCTGAATGTCACCTACCGCACCGATGAGAAGGTCACCCTCGCTGTCGACAACATCTCGTTTGACATCAAGAAGGGGGAGCTCATCTCCATCGTCGGACCTTCCGGTTGCGGAAAGTCCACCATTCTCAGGTGCATCTCCGGACTTCTCCAGCCCACCTCCGGAACCATCATGATCGGTGACAACAAGTGCACCACCGCCGGTTCCGACAGGGGAATGGTCTTCCAGGACTTCGCCCTGTTCCCGTGGAGGTCCGTCAGGAAGAACATCGAGTTCGGACTCGAGGTCGCAGGCGTTCCCAAGGAGGAGCGTCGCGAGCGTTCCGAGAGATATCTCAAGGCCATGGGTCTCCAGGACTTCGCCGATGCCCGCATACATGAGCTTTCCGGTGGAATGAAGCAGCGTGTGGGAATCGCCCGTGCGATGATCATGCACCCTGCGGTCATCCTCATGGATGAGCCTTTCGGCGCCCTCGATGCACAGACCCGCAACATCCTGCAGGAGAGTCTTGTCAATGTTCTGAAGAACTCCTCGAGGACCATCGTGTTCGTCACCCACTCCGTGGACGAGGCACTGTTCCTGTCAGATCGCATCCTGGTTCTCTCCAAGAGGCCTGCCACCGTTCACAAGATCATCGATGTGCCCGGTGACCGTCCCCGTGACAGGACCGCACCCGAATACGCGCAGCTCAGGTCTGAGATTCTGAGCTACCTGCATTCTCAAAACACCATGTTTGACTGAGGTCCATCAAACCTCGGTCAAACAGTTTATTCTCCTAACGACACACTTAATATCCTGACCCCATACATCCATCCATTCAGATTCGTCATTGTGTCTGAGGGGATATGGGTTTGATAACGAAGTTCTTCCGTCGTCGTGACTGGGCTCTCACCCTGGTGGGTGTGGCATTCATCATAGCGCAGGTGTTCCTCGACATCCAGATCCCCGAGTACATGAACCTCATCACCGACGCGTTCCTCCTCAACAACGCGGACCGGGTCCTCAGCTACGGTTCGGAGATGGTCGTCTGCGCCTTCCTCAGCCTCGGTGCCTCTCTGGTAGTGGGATTCATCCTCGCCAACGTGTCCGCCTCCGTCGGAAGGAACATCCGCATCGAGCTCTTCGACCGTGTCCAGTCCTTCGCCGTGCAGGACATCAACCGTTTCTCCGCGGCGAGCCTCATCACCCGCTCCACCAGCGACGTGTACCAGATCCAGACCTTCCTCGCGAGGGGGATGCAGGTGTGCATCAAGTCCCCCATCCTCGCCGTGTGGGCGCTCTCGAAGATCTGGGGATCCGCCATCGAGTGGAGCCTCATCGTCATCGTGGGTTTGGTGGTCCTCCTCGTCGTGATGTTCGTCACCCTACACTTCGCCATCCCCAAGTTCAAGAACATCCAGTGGCTCACCGACGGGGTCAACCGTTCCACCAGGGAGAACCTCGACGGGATCCGTGTCATCCGTGCGTACAACGCGGAGTCCCGCCAGGAGGAGAGGTTCGAGCAGGCCAATGGGGAGCTTCTCGACAACAACCTCTCCGCGATGAGGTACATGGCCCCGACATTCCCCATCGCCCAGTCCCTGATGAACTTCATCACGCTCGGCATCTACTGGGCCGGTGCGGGCATCATCGCCTCCGCGGGCAGTCACGAGCAGCAGCTCCTCCTGTTCTCTGACATGATCGTCTTCACCTCCTATGCCACCATTGTCCTCAGCTCGCTGATGCAGTTCATAGGCATCTTCCGCATGCTGCCCCGTGCACTTGTGGGCCTCAGACGCATCGAGGAGGTGCTCGCGACGGAGACCTCCGTGAAGGACGGTCCCGAGACGGAGGGTGTGGAGGGCTCGGAGGGGGTCGTGGAGTTCCGCGATGTCTCCTTCGCATATCCGGGAAGCGACCACGACGTCCTCGAGGGCATATCCTTCAGGGTGGAGAGGGGAAGCACCTTCGCGGTCATCGGATCCACCGGGTCCGGAAAGACCTCCCTAGTGAACCTCATCACCAGGTTCTACGACGTCACCGGGGGACAGGTCCTCGTGGGCGGCAGGGACGTGAGGGACTACAACGTGCGTGCCCTCCACCTGAGGATGGGATACGTCCCCCAGAACGCCATCATCTTCTCCGGATCCGTGCGCATGAATGTCAACTACGGCTCCGGCGCGGAGTCCCGCACCGACGAGGACATCCGCAAGGCCCTGCGCGTCGCACAGGCGGGATTCGCCGACGACCTCCCCGAGGGATGGGAGTCCCACATATCCCAGCACGGAAGGAACCTCTCCGGCGGACAGAAGCAGAGGGTGGCCATCGCCCGCGCCGTCTGCCGCTCCCCGGAAATCTACCTCTTCGACGACACCTTCTCCGCACTGGACTTCAAGACCGACCGTGCGCTCCGCGAGGCCCTCCGCAGGGAGACCGCGGGCAGCACGGTGATCATCATCGCGCAGAGGGTGGGCACCATCATGGATGCCGACACGATCATGGTGCTCGACAACGGACGGATCGCGGGCATCGGAACACACCGCGAGCTCCTGGAGAGGTGCGAGGTCTACCGTGACATAGCCAGGTCCCAGCTGACCGAGGAGGAGCTGCAATGAGCGAACCTGCCAAGGAGAGCAAGGGTGGAAAGCTGGCCCCCGGCAGGCAGGCTCCCGGTCCCACGCCCGGACCGCCCTGGGCGAGGAAGGAGAAGCCCCGCAACTTCAGGAAGGCCCTCGGCGAGCTGTTCAGGCACATCGGCAGGTACCGCTACCTCATCCTCCTCGGCGTCCTCCTCTCGATGACGGGGTCCGTCCTGACGACCCTGGGTCCCCAGTATCTCAAGGACATGTCCGACGAGATCTACCGCGGCATCGACTCCGGCATGGACATGCAGGTCATCGGCTCACTGGCGTTCATCATCATCGCCCTGTATCTGGCGAGCGTGGTCTTCAACACTCTGGAGCACTACATCATCCCCGCGACCTCGGAGAGGATCGCGAACCTCCTCCGCAGGGAGCTCGTGCAGAAGATCAACCGTCTGCCCCTGAACTATTACGACAACAGCAGCACGGGGGACATCATGAGCCGCATCACCCACGATGCCGACACCATCGGGGACTCCTGCGGACACAGCATAAGCCTGCTGCTGACCTCCATAACGACCCTGGTCTCCGCCACGGTGCTGATGTTCATGACCAACGTGACGCTCTCCCTGGTGACCATCATCCCCACCGTGATCGGATTCCTCGTGATGCGCGTCATCACCTCCCGCTCGCACAAATACTTCGTTGCCCAGTCCCGCAACCTCGGGGCCATCAACGGACACGTGGAGGAGACGTACTACGGACACGACATCGTCCGCGCCTACAACGGCGAGGAGGCCTCCCGCGAGAGGTTCATGGAGATCAACGATGCCCTGTACAGGAGCGCGTACACCGCGAGGTTCATCTCCGGGACCCTGCCCCAGCTGATGTTCTTCATCAGCAACCTGGGATATGTCCTCGTGTGCATCTTCGGATCGATGCTCGTCATCCAGGGAAGCATCACCTACGGAGTGATCGTGGCGTTCATCGTCTACGTGCGCATGTTCTCGCACCCCCTGGTCGCCATCACCGATGCCGTGTCATCGATGCAGACCCTCGCGGCATCCTCCGAGCGTGTCTTCGACCTGCTCAACGCCCCTGAGATGGAGGACGAGTCGTCCAAGGCCGACCTGTCCGGAAAGGTGAGGGGAGACATCGAGTTCAGGGACGTCAGCTTCAGCTACATCGAGGGCCACGAGATCATCCACCACTTCTCGCTGAAGGTGGCCGCCGGACAGAAGGTGGCCATCGTCGGACCCACAGGTGCGGGAAAGACTACCATCGTCAACCTCCTGATGAGGTTCTACGAGGTGGACTCGGGGGACATCCTCATCGACGGCGTCTCCACCAGGGACATCCGCAGGTCGCGGGTGCATGAGATGTTCTCGATGGTCCTGCAGGACGCCTGGGTCTTCGACGGCACCGTGAGGGAGAATCTCGTTTTCAACGGCGACGAGGTCTCCGAGGAGAGGATTGTCGCGGCCTGCAGGGCGGTCGGGGTGCACGACTTCATATCCTCGCTCCCCGAGGGATACGACACGCCCCTGAACGAGACCTCCGGCCTCTCCGTGGGACAGAGGCAGCAGCTGATGATCGCCCGCGCCATCATCCGTGACGGACCGATGATCATCTTCGACGAGGCGACCAGCTCCGTCGACACCCGCACGGAGAAGGTCATCCAGAAGGCCGTGGACGATCTCACCGACGGAAGGACGTCGTTCTTCATCGCCCACAGGCTCTCGACCATCCGCAACTGCGACGTGATCCTAGTGATGAGGGACGGAAGGATCGTGGAGACCGGAACCCACGAGGAGCTGCTCGCGGCAGGCGGATTCTATTCCGAGCTGTACAACAGTCAGTTCGAGAACTGCGACTGAGATGTTCCTCCGGGTGTGTACGATCCGAAGGCGCCGTCTGTCCGCCATGACGTCGGTCAGCATCCGTGACGGGATGTTCACTATCCCCTTATCTATATTATATGGGCTTAACAGCCCTACATTCTGGGGAGGGTTTATATGGCAGATGGCGTTAGGGAGTCTTGAAGTGGACCATCCTTCAGAATGATGGTTAATATTGAACATTGAGTTGAATTTTTATGGTTGACACCGAAGAACTTACACAGGTAGAATCTCAGGAAGAAGTGAACGCAGTCGAGGAGCAGGTCGAGGAAATCGCCGAGCCCACTCCCGAGGAGAAGGCAAAGCTCGAGGAGCTTGAATCTCAGAAGACCGTTCTCAACAGTGACGCAGAGAAGCACAAGCAGAAGAGGGATGAGCTCAACGCCCAGACCAAGGAGTGGAAGGCAAAGAGGGACACCCTCAACGCACAGGTCCGCGAGCTTGTGGAAGAAGCTGGAAAAGCCAGGGAGACCCGCGACCAGTACAACCAGAAGGTCAGGGATGCCAAAGTCGTAAGGGACGAGTGGAACACCAAAGTTTCCGAGATCCGCGCAAAGATCAACGAGCTCAGGCCCGAGAAAGCAGAGAAGGTCGAGGGAGAGCAGTCCCTTGGACAGATGAAGAAGGAGCTCGAGAGGCTCGAGTCCCTCCAGCAGACCACCGTTCTCTCCTCCGACAAAGAGAAGGCACTTGTCAAGTCCATCTCCGAGCTCGCAAAGAACATCCGCGAGAAGGAGAAGACCGAGGAAGGAGACGAGGCTGTCAAGGATCTCGTCGCACAGCTCAGGGAAGCAAAGGCAAAGGCAGAGGACGCACACAAGGCAGTCGCCGAGTGCGCAGAGCAGGCACAGTCCGCTCACGACAACATGCTCGGACTCTACCAGAAGGCCGATGCAATCAGGAAAGAGGCTGACGCAGCACAGGCAAAGTTCGTCGAGTGCAAGCAGGCCGCTGACGAGGAGCACAGGCTCCACATCGAGCAGATCAAGTCCGTCCACGAGATTAGCAAGTCCGCTGACGGAATCAAGAACAAGAAGACTGCTGCAAAGAAGAAGCGCGCAGACGCCGCCTCCAAGCAGGAAGCAAAGGAGATCTTCGACAAGTTCAAGGCAGGAGAGAAGCTCTCCACCGAGGACCTCATGCTTCTGCAGAAGTCTGGATACCTCTGAGTGTCCCTTCAAACCTCTTACCCTCCTCTCGGGGAGGTTCACTTTTGTTTTGAAACTTCAAATGCTCTGACGTATGCGCCGAGTGCTGCATGTCTTCACGATGTTGCTGCGTGTCAATCTTCCTGCACCGTGGATATGGCTGCAACGTATGGTGGTCACCTCGCTCCCTGAAGGGTGTGGTCGATCCTCGACAGGATTCCGTATGCGGGGAGACGTCATATCTATGAGGATCCTCCTCAGGGAAACCGAGGGGATTTCGGAGCCTGGCACATCGATGGAGGGGAATCTCGGACGAGTGGTCGTTCCTTCCTGTTTTTGAGTGACGTCACAAGAAAAGGGTCGGCACGCACCAGGTCCCCAGGATTACTCCCGGGGCTTGGATGCTATGCAACAAAGGGTTTAGGAAGAGAATGCCGTCGGGCTGATCTCGACGGTGAACTGGGTGTTGGGCTCGACATCGTCGTAGGACATGGCGAGGCCGATGGGAACCAGGAAGTAGTTGGCATATCCGGAGACGTCGCCGATGGTGCTTCCGGTGTAGGCGTATCCGCCGTTGCTGGAGGTCACCCTGTAGTGGACGGTGGGCTGATTCACGCCGCCGATCCTGTAAGAGAACGTCTTGTCCTCCCCGGTGGGCTGGCATCCGAAGATCTCGGAACCATCCGCGTCGCAGACGATGCGGATCTCGAACTCGGATCTGTCCAGTGCCGGGCATTCGGAGGGATTCTCCCTGAGTGCAACAGGCCCGTCATATGCATCGCAGTAGACCTCGATGTGGAACCCGAGGCTGGCCTCGTTCTTGAAGTCGATTGTGTAGTTGAGCACATCCTCCTTGAACTTCATGGATCCGCTGACATTCTCGGAAAGAGAAACCTCGACAGTTCTGCCGGATATCTGGGAGCCCACGACCCTGACGTCGGTGGTCTCGCACATGTAGCTTGCACAGGATCCGTCATCCATCTCGAAGACCACGCATCCGCCGTTGACATGGGGCTGGCACTCGGTGTCGCATTCGAAGATGATCTTTGTCTTGGTTCCGTTGTAGGTGAATCCGAAGTTGCCATCCAGTGTCTTCTTGACGGTCTCGCCCTGGATGATGGTGGAAGAGGAAATCTTGACGTGTCCGTACTGGGGGGATATGGTGGTGTTATGAGTGAAATCGACTACTGCGACCCACTGTGCGTAGAGGTCCTTCACTCCAGAGGGAATCTTCTCGCCCTTGTTCACAGTGGTTCCGCTTCCATCTGCACTTGTGTTCCAGTTGTACATCTCCATGCCCTGGGGCTCGAATATGTTGGGGGCCGCCATGCTGTCACTAATGACGAAGGTGCTGTCGCCCTTGGAGGTCACGTGACCGTTTCCGTGATAGGTCACCTCGACTTCGCCGCCGTTGCCGAGCATCACTGCCGCTCCGACGCCTCCGACGACAACGACTGCCACCACGGCGATGGCTAGGATAAGTTTGTTGTCCATGCGAGTTTCATGAGATGCTGCATATATAATGGATGTGGCGGACTTCCCGAGAATCGGCATCTGGCACTGTCAGACAGGGCCGGTGTCGGAAGAAGGTCGGGGCCCGAGGGCCCCGGTTTCATCACTGCTTCACGAACGTGTAGTAGTAGAGATTGGTGACACCGTTGAGCGTCACGTAGAACTCGAACTTAATCGTGTGCGCATTCTCATCATACTTGCCGTATCCTGTGGTGCTCTGGTCGCCATAGGTGACATCCGCGAAGATCCAGTGCCTTCCAGGATCTTCGTAGGCCTTCGCCGTGTATCCCACGAGGTTGATGTGGACCGGCAGACCCATGTCGATGTCGTTGCATATGAACGCAGCGCCCTTGGTATCGGTCATCGTGACGAACGGGATGACAAGGGTTTGGGGGTCGAACGGTTCCACGGTTCCGTCCATGTGGATGATCTTCTTGTCGGTGATCTTCCACTGGTCCCCGGTGTGGAACACTCCGGTGATGGGGGATGAGATGTACGAGTCTCCCTCGATCATGTAGCTCCTCTCGATGGAGACCCATCTGTCGAGGATCTCCTGCACCTTCGACTGGAACACCGCCCTCATTATGAGCAGCTCGTTGTTGCATTCCATGATCCAGTTGTCCCCGTGGGAGTCCGTGACAAGTGCCAGCAGCCCCTCGTCGGTGCAGGAGATGACGATTCCCTGGATCGGGCGGGTTACGGTTGTGGTCCCCTCCATGAGCTGCATCTCGGCGAGGAAGAGCGAGCCGTCCACGGACTTGACATAGAACCTCTTTCCCTGGAGGTTCATGTATCCCTGCTCCTGTTCGTCCTCCTTGTGGTACAGGGAGAACGCGGTGGCACCTGTCCACTCCTGCTGGATCCTGCCGATGTCCCAGTAGCTGAACCATTCGGGGATCTGTCCCGACGCGGTGTATACGCTGATGCTGACGTACCTCTCGTCGGTGTTCAGCTTGCTGACGAAGATCTCGTTCACGACCAGGCATCCGGGCATCAGGTTGACGATGGCGGTGTACTTTCCCACGGACACCTCGTAGGACCACATCAGGTGACCATCCATCAGGATGCACGCGAATGTCGCTCCGCGTGCGTGTCCGATGAACACTGTCTCATCCTCCGTGGGTTCCAGTCTGAAGTCGTTCTTGGGATTGGTCTCGTTGACGAAGCGCTCGTTGTTGTATCCTCTGACGGATGCCTGCTTCCAGTCGCCGGCGATGACGATGTCGCCTGAGGGCTCGGGTTTCTCCTCCGCCACGGTGGACGCGTAGTATCCGATTCCTGCCGTGAACATCATCAGGATGATCGCCAGCACGGATGTGGTCAGCTTGAGGTCCTTCATGAGACGCGACTTCATTTGGTCACCTCCACAATCTTGACCTCGGTGCAGCCGGTGGGCACCATGTCGCTGTCCCTGAGCACCGAGGAGATCTTCCTGAGGATGCGGCTGTAGGTCTCGTCATGGTGGTGATAGTCATCTATGTAGACGAGGAACTTGCATCTGGCCCTTCCGCCCTCCACTCCGTAGTACATCAGGTGGGGAACGGGGAGGCTTCCGTCGGTTATGACGTGGTCGATGTCGAGGACGGCGGTCTCCAGTGCCACGGCGAGCCTGTCAAGGTCCACGTCCTTGATGGAGACCTGCATGTGCACCTCGATGCAGTAGTTTCCGGTCTCCCCGGTGAGGTTCGTGACGGTGGATGTGGCGAGGGCGTCGTTGGGCATGGTGATGACCTCTTCGTTCTCGAAGGACGAGAATGTGGTCGTCATGACGCCGATGGACCTGACGACCATACGGGTGGGATTGTCGTTGAGACGGACGATGTCTCCCGCCTTGACGATGCGGGTCATCATCATTCCGATTCCCGAGAAGAACTGCTGCAGGGTCGACTGGGCACCGAACGAGATGGCCAGTCCGACAAGTCCCAGCGAGGTGACGATGACGAGCAGGTCCACTCCGAAGTGCTCCATGATGAAGTACAGGGTTCCCAGGGTCAGGGCGGTGTTACCGAAGAATGACATGATCGGGAACGCCGAGGATTTGGTACCGTCGCTGGTGTTGTCGTCGAGCCACGCCAGCACCTTGGAGAGCACGATGCGGTAGGTGAATCCGATCACGAATGCCAGGAACAGCACGAAGAACGTGAACAGGAAGTTGTCGAGCATGTTGAGCTGCAGCGGGGTCAGCCCGTACACACGGGCCGCCACGACGACACCCGACAGGATGAATATCAGGAAGAGTCCCTTGCTGAAGTCGAACTTCATTGCCTATCACGCCCGTTGAGGTATCTCTGCACCCAGGGGATCAGCTCGAAGCAGACGAGGTGTCCGAGGCACACGATGAAGACGAACGAGAACACGGCGGTGAACAGGGAGTCGCCGAGGAACGAGGAGAGGTTGTTGTCCCAGAGTCCCAGGAACTTGTTGTACATGCCGGTTCCGGCGGTGGTCGAGTGGACAGTGATCGTCACCAGGTTGGAGGCCGCCGCGGGGATGGGCATCCCTCTGTCGGGATCGTTCAGGGTTATGTTGAACGATACGTTGTAGTCACCCGTGTTGGCGAACTTGTCGACGGTGAGCACCACGACGACGGACTGGATCTGGCCGGCCTTGAGGGACACCGAGTGACCCTCCGGGAAGGCCATGCTGATCGCGGACCCGGTCTCGCCCTCGTAGACGTACACCCTGATGTCCTTGTCGATCTTGTTCTTGATGTCCAGATAGATGGTCAGCGAATCGCCGGAGTTGACCTCCGCCTTGACTATGGACGGGGAGACGGATATGTCGTCGTCCAGGGCCAGGTACTCGTCCGCGGAGGACGAGGGTGCCAGACAGACCAGCAGCAACGGCATCACAAGCAGCAGGACGGCCGGGACCGCCCTCTTATTCATTAACACGCGCGATTATAACGCTCCCGCGAATAAATAGTATGGGTTGGGTCAGGGGATGCATCATGTCGTCCGGGTGGCGGCCGTCCGTTCACTCCGAGACGATCCGCTCCCTGCCCCTGACGAGGCGGGCGAGGGTGATCCCGACAAGTCCCAGCACCAGTCCCAGCAGTCCCGTGGCGTGGAATCCCTCCAGCATCAGTGAGGAGCTCAGCTGATCGATGCCGATGTTCTCCGCCTCCGGCACGGCAAGGTTGAATGTCAGCGAGTAGACGATCAGGCCGATGGATGCGCCCACATAGGTGAGCACGGTGATCATCGTGGCGGCCTCCTCCCTGAACCACGGGTCGGTGTGGCGGATCATCCTTAGGTACTGCGCCGTCTCGAAGATGGCGAACGAGATGCCGACCATGCAGGCGGACATGACGACGACGGCCACCGACCACTCCGGTCTGATCACGATGAAGATGACGTCGAAGACCAGGGTGCAGACGAACGATCCCAGCACGGGTCCCCTGCTGGGGTGGGTGTCGCAGTATCCTCCGATGATCCTGGCGGTCAGGAAGGTGGCCACAGACACCACGCAGAAGTACAGCCCGCACTCCGTGACATCCATGTGCCAGGATATCTGCATCAGGTAGGGGAGCAGGTAGAACGCCCCCTCCGTGATGGCGGACCCGATCATGGCCGACGCGGCGATGAGCTTGAATGGTCCCGACGACACGAGGCCGGGAGATATGATGGGTTCGTGGTCCTTCCTCTCCGAGAGGTTCCATGCCAGCACGACGAGTCCGAAGAACGCGACGAACCCGAACAGGAAGAGCAGCTCCCCTCCCCACTCCATCAGGTTCTCGAAGAAGATCAGTCCGAATATCAGCACCACGAACCAGGACACGCATCCCGCGGCATCCGGGTCGTCCGATTCGACGGAGGGGCCGTCCTTGGGAATGTTCCAGCAGGCGAGGACCAGCGTTACCAGCGCGACGGGAATGTTCACCAGGAACAGCCCGTGCCACGAGACGATGCTCTGCAGCAGTCCTCCTAGCGAGGGTCCCAGCACCATCGCGAGTCCGGTCCCCGCGGCCATCGTGCCGAGCGCGCTCCCCTTCACGTTGTCGGGATACTTCTGCACAACGATGATCGCGCAAGTGGAGGCGCTCATCGCGATCGACGCACCCTGTATGAAACGGACCACGGTGAGGGTGAGGAAGTCCTCGGCGAGGAAGCACACGAACGAGGACATCGTGAATATGACGAGTCCGTAGGTGAAGAACGCCTTCATGCGGTTGTTGCGCGACAGCTTGGCGAACTGCAGGAGAAGTGCGCAGGTTCCGAGCGAGTATGACAGAAGGAGCCACGAGCTCTCGGAGACCGAGATGTGGAGGTCCTCGGAGATCTGCGGCAGGGGAACGGTGATTAGTGACGTGTTTAGGCACTGGAGGAACATGACCGAGAACAATAGTGCGGTCATCACCTTCAGGCTGCGGATTTCGGTAACGGTTCTTCGAATGAGGTACCACCTAGTGCATTCCGCCAAGGCTTCAACCGATATAGCCTTTTTCGGGGGAAAAAGTCCCTTCTGGCGGGAAAACCTCCGTCAGTCGAGATGGACTCCCTCGTCGCCGAAGGTGGGTTCCAGTATGACGTGGGGTGCTCCGTTGTGCGTTATCACCCGGGAATCGATGCCGTACACCTCGCGGATGAGCTCGGGGGTGATGACGTCCGCGGGTCTTCCCACGGTGCGGACGACTCCCGGCCGGCCCATGACGACTATCTCGTCGGCGAACTGGGCGGCGATGTTCAGGTCATGGCAGATCATAATGACCAACACACCCTTCCGGGCGGTGATCACCTTGAGCATCTCCGTGACATACATCTGGTGCATCACGTCGAGGTTCGCGGTTGGCTCGTCCAGGATCAGGATCGGCGAATCCTGTATCAGCCCCCTGGCGAGGGCGACCCTCTGGCGCTGTCCTGCGGAGAGTGCGTTGGAGGGGCGCATGGCGAGGTCCTCCAGGTCGAGGAGCCTGAGCGTCTCGTAGACCCTGTCCAGGTCGGTTCTGGAGGTGCGCCATCCCTGTCTGCCGTAGAGTCCGATCATGACGGAGTCGAGGACAGGCATGGAGAAGCATTCCTGAGAACTTGCTGGCACATATGAGATCAGTCTCGAGAGCTCCCTGCGGCCCAGTGTTGCTATGTCGGTGCCGTCGATGGTTATGGATCCACCGCGGGGGACCAGCAGGTGGTTGATGCACTTGACCAATGTTGATTTTCCCACGCCGTTGGGACCGATGATGCACACCAGCTTGGGGCCCTCTAGGGTCAGGTCGATGTTGCGGATAATGAGGTCCGAACCGGCATATCCGCACTGTATGTCCTTGATTTCGATCTTCATCTTCATCCCCATATGTTGGATTTTTTGTTGATTATGAGCCACAGGAACATGGGTCCTCCGATGAAGGCCATGATGACTCCCGCCTGTATTACGACAGGGGAGATGACGGTCCTTCCAAGGAGGTCGGCGACCATGAGCAGCATTCCTCCGAACACCGCCGAGGCCACGACGAGATACTTGTTGTCGGGGCCGACGAATATCCTCGCGATGTGCGGTGCGACGAGGCCGATGAATCCGATCAGTCCCGTGAAGCTGACCACGGTGGCGGACACGAGGGAGACGAGGATGAGGTTGAATATGCGGAGCTTGTTGGCATTGACACCGAGCGCGCTCGCGCTCTCGTCCCCGGTGGCGAGGATGTTCAGTTTCTTCGACATCAGCAGGGTCACGCATGTTCCAGCAAGGACCGCAGCCGCTATGATGGGGATGTTGTTCCAGTTGGTCTTCGAAAGGGTTCCGACCTGCCAGATGTACACGGCCTGCGTGGCGTTGGGATCGGCCCAGAGCATCAGGACGGTGGTGATGGCGTTGAAGATGTACATCACCGCGATTCCCGCCATGATCATGGTCGTGGGCGAGGCGTTCTTCAGCTTGGACACGAAGATGATGACCGCGGTCGGTATGAGGGAGAACACGAACGCGTTCCCCACGATGAACAGCTCCCCGCCGAGCAGGGAGATGTTGGCCACGATGGCCAATGTGGCACCGAACGACGCCCCCGACGAGACCCCTGTCGTGTAGGGGTCCGCGAGAGGGTTCAGAAGGGTGCTCTGCATGATGACGCCGCAGACCGCGAGTCCTGCTCCAGCGATGACGGCACCGATGACGCGGGGCATCCTCAGACCCACCACGACATAGTCCTTGATGTCATCGGCGATGTTGCCTGCGATGTGCTCCCATATGATCCGGTAGGTCTCTATGAATCCGATGTTGGACGCGCCGACCGTGATCGAATATCCCAGCACGACGACCATCACCGCCACGCAGGCGATGATGAACATCGTCTTGAGCAGGAGATATCTCCGATATCTGTCAAAACGTTCCTCGGATTCCTCGACGGTGCTTCCGCGGGACACCCACTGGTCCACCGAATCGATAACCTTCCTGCTGTATCTGGGTCTGTCTGTCATATCATTCACGCGGGGGTCGGGCCCCGAGGGGCCCTGGAATTGGTTTATGCCTTGGTGTTGGCCTGGTAGACGAGAAGTCCGCCGAGGGTCTTCACATCGACTCCGTCCTTGAGGTCGGAGTAGTTGTCATAGGTCTCCTGGAGGACCTTGTATCCGTCCTCGTGGCTGAAGGTGTCAGGCCAGATGTAGGATGCAAGGAGGGGGAGGGAACCGACGGCAAGCTGGGTTCCGACAGCCTCATAGGACATTCCGTAGATGTGTCCCTCTCTGTAGGCACGGGTCTTTTCGAAGATCTTGGCGAAGTCGTCGAAGTAGGCCTGTGCGGTCTCGGGGGCGTCATCGTCGTTGATTCCCCAGAGGGTCACGAAGATGTAGTCGGGATCTGCGGTGATGATGTTCTCGAGGAGCATGGAGTACTCTCCGTCGACCGCCTTCTCGGCCTTGTTCTCAAGGGGGAGGAGGGAGGCGAACCAGTAGGTTCCGTAGGATCCTCCGGTGGTGGCCTCGGTCTCGACGGTGACCTCGGTCACGTCGGTTTCGAAGGGGACGTCGGCGTAGGGCATGATGAATGTCTTGGCGGTGGCGTTTCCGACCTTGTCGCTGATGTTGTTGACGATCTTGTCGAAGTAGTCACAGTAGGCATGTCCCTTCGCGGGGATGTTGAACATGTAAGAGGTCATGAGGAGGGCGGAGATGTTGTCCATTCCGTTTCCATAGTCCTTGGTGTAGTTGAGCATGATGTGCTCGCAGGGGGAGGGACTGTTCTTGAGGTCGGTGTAGGTGTCGAGGTAGGGCCTTCCCATGACGACGGTGTAGTTGTTGCTGACAATGTTGTCGATGAAGTTCGTGGCGTCCTTCCTCTGGTCGCTCAGGTCCTGAAGGCCGTGAAGTCCAGGATATCTGATCTCGCCCTTGGCGAGGAGCTTGTGCTCGACTCCGGCGACCTTATCGTATATTCCGAGGATGGAGCAGACGATGAGTCCGTAGTCGAGGGTGACGGCGATCTTGGAGGAGTCGAGGGGGAACATAAGGTCGCGGACGTCCCATTCGCTGGACATGTAGTACATCTTCTGGGATTTTCCGGCGATGAAGTTCTGGACTGCTTCAACGTCCTTGCTGTCGATGTTTCCGTCCTGGTTCGCGTCAGCGTAGGGGTTCGTCTTCTTGTCCCAGGTTCCATCCTTGATGATCTTGTTGAGGGTGTCGACGTCTTTCTGGTCGAGGTTGTTGTCACCGTTGGCGTTTCCGTAGATGTAGAGGCGGAAGTTCTCATCGTGAGTCTCGCCTTTGTCTCCGTTGTTGAGCATGAAGACGGCCGCTGCCGCTCCCGCCACAACCACTACCACGGCGGCAATTATTGCCACGAGTTTAGTGTTCATATTATGTACTTCCATTGGATTAGTTATCCAAGTACATTCTTCTATCGGCATTTCATATATAACACAGCAGGCAAATTCCTACGGATTGGGTTTACTATAGATGAAGCGTAATATATCCAACCTCGCGCTTCAGTAACAAGAATTCTCAAAAGTTTATTATCCAATAAGACGTTCATCATCTGTGCCAGAACAGGGATACAGCGACAGGTTCATCGTACTTTTCAATCCTGAGGTCGGAACCAGGACCATTATGAACCCCTATGCCGTGGACATCTGCTGCTCGGTCAACGAATCCGACAAGACCGTCAGCGAGCTCTCTGAGGAACTCGGGCTGCCCACCACCACCGTGCAGGGAATAGTGACCAGGATGTTCATGGACGGACTGCTGATCCGTTTCGAGGACAGGCAGGATTTTAGGAAGACCCGGTATCACCCCGTATGCAACACTCTGGTGACCGATTCCATTTTCTTCCAACCGGTGATGGAGGACTGGAGGGTATCAGGCGGTCCGCTGGAGGACTACACGCGCTATCGCTCGCTTGGCGTGGACATCTGGGACGTCTTCAGTTATGTGGGGCTCAAGCTGGAGTACCGCACGGACGAACTCATCCATCCTCCGCTGGACTACTGCTCCGTCCGTCAGGACGGCTGCCGCACCGGTGCGGACAGGGAATCCCCAGTGGACATCGCCTGGGAGGGCCCCTACGTCCTCAAGCAGGACTTCCCTGGGGAGCCGGATCCCGAATGCATCTTCCGCCAGGCCATCCTCAGCTGCTCGCTGATTAAGGCGATCCGCAACAACACGGAGAAGCACTTCCAGTACCGCCCCCGCCTGTACAGGGGTGCCTCCGGGAGAACCGTATCCATCTTCTACAATCCGTTCGAGACGATGCTCGCAGTGGACGGTCAGACGCAGTACATCATGAGGAGCGACTATCAGGATGACGCCCGCAGGAAGGTCGTGTTCTCCCTCGAGGGACACTCGTTCATCTTCGCTAACAGCCTGATGATCGAGATCCTGGAGACGCTCTGCGAGAGGGAATGTGACATCCGTGAACTCATCGAGGTCCTGGGAAGGCAGAAGATGACCGTGAACAACGCACTGGGCAAGCTTATGGAGATAGGATTCGTCACTCTGAAGGATCCACTGAAGAAGAGGGGCAGGATCTACCGCACGGGGTGCGTGAAGGTCCTCGAGATCAATCCCGTTTTGGTCAACGAGGGGTTTGATGCGGAATCGGAGCTGTTCTGGAGCAGTGTGGATGTCTCCGATTTCGATGCCTACGTGAGGAACGCATCCTCCAGGGTCCTGAAGACTGCGGGGATCAGTCTCTTCTGAACCGGATGCTGCTCTCCGCTCTGTCAACAGACATTGTTTTCAACAGATTGCGGATGGTTTCGCACATATTTTGGTCGTAATCCGTACGAATTACGTATTTTTTGACAAAAAAACGCCATCCCGGATGTATATAAATGATTTCGCTGAATGCTTATATACCCCCCAGATTAATTTGTACTCAAAGGGAACAAGTCAGTTCTGTAGAGTGCATCCCATCCCTTCTGACTGGCTGGCCTGTTCCCATAATTCTGTCTCATTTTCACACCTCCGGTCCCCTGTCCGTCATGTCATCTTTGCAGTCCGACCGTCGTTCCGTCTCCAGTCGTCCTTCTTATTATTATATATTACAAGAGCGATAGCCTTCCGATTAAATGGTACTAGATGGATTGGGAAAATCCCTCAGGAGCGTCCTTGACCGCGTGAACGGATCCGCGGCCATCGACGAGGCCCTCATCAAAGACGTCGCGAAGGAGCTCCAGCGCGCGCTGCTCCAGGCCGATGTCAACGTCCAGCTCGTTCTCAAGCTGACCAACAACGTCCGCACCAGGGCTCTCGAGGAGAAGCCCGCGGCCGGAAAGTCCGCCAAGCAGCATGTCACCCGCATCATCTATGAGGAGCTCGTCAACCTCCTGAAGAACGGCGAGCCCATCGCCCTCAAGCCCCAGACCATCATGCTCGTCGGTCTGTACGGACAGGGTAAGACCACCTCCGCGGGAAAGCTCGCCAACTACTTCATCAAGAAGGGATTCAGCGTCGGACTCATCGGAGCCGACGTCTACAGGCCCGCGGCTCTCGACCAGCTCAAACAGCTCGGTGCCAAGGTGGGTGCCGAGGTCTACGGCGAACCCGGTGAGAGCGATGCTGTCAAGATCGTCAGGAACGGTCTCGAGAAGTTCGCAGACAAGAAGATCCGTATCATCGACACATCCGGACGCCACGCCCTCGAGGACGACCTCATCGAGGAGATCATCGGCATCTCCAAGGTTGCCAACGCCGACGAGAGGGTCCTGGTCCTCGACTCCCAGGTCGGTCAGCAGGCCGGTCCCCAGGCCAAGGCCTTCAACGAGGCGGTCGACGTCAGCGGTGTCATCCTGACCAAGATGGACGGTACCGCGAAGGGAGGAGGAGCACTCTCCGCCGTCGCCACCACCAACGCGAGGATCGTCTTCCTCGGAGTGGGTGAGCACATCCGCGACCTCGAGGCCTTCGACGCCGACAGGTTCATCTCCCGTCTTCTCGGAATGGGTGACCTCGCCGGACTCGTCGAGATCGCCAAGGAGGAGATGGCTGGCGAGGAGGAGGACATGGAGGCACTGGCCCGCAACATGATGTCCGGTCACTTCACCCTTACCGACATGTACGCGCAGATGAAGGCCGTCAAGAAGATGGGTGCCCTCAAGAAGCTCGTCGGACTCCTCCCCGGAATGAACAAGGTGGAGGACAAGATCGACTTCGATGCCTCCCAGGCCAAGCTCGACCAGTACCGTGTCATCATGGACTCCATGACCAAGCAGGAGAAGGACGAGCCCGCCCTCATCAAGGGAAAGCGCATCGAGAGGATTGCCAAGGGTGCGGGTGTCACCCCCCACGACGTCAAGGAGCTGCTTAAGCAGTACAACAACTCCAAGAAGATGATGGGATCCGTCTCCAAGGACAGGAAGATGCGCAAGAAGATGCAGAAGCAGTTCGGAAACGTCGACCCCAAGGCACTCGAGGAGTTCCAGAACAGCGGCGGCCTCAACGGTGGTTCCGAATGAGGTACTGCGTCATCACCGGACACAAGGCCGTCACCGACGGCTCGTTCAAGCTCGACGACCTCGCGGGAGGCGCCGGAAGGATGGACATCCTCTGCAGGTGCATCAACTCCGCGTTCGTCATGAGCCACAACCTCCGCAAGGACGCCGAGATCTATCTCGTGCTCGAGGGGGGCGACGACGCCCCCAAGACCGTCAGGTTCAGCGGCGCCACCGTGAAGTATCTCAACCCCGACGAGAGGAGCACAGCCTCCCTCATCAGGAACGCGCTCCTGAAGAAGATCCCCGAGGGGAAGGAGATCAGCTCCTCTCCCGGAGTCTTCATCTCCAGGATGGGATTCGACGAGGTCATCGACAAGCTCGCCGCCCTCGGCAACTTCGTCTACCTCAAGGAGGACGGAACCGACTGCAGGGACTTCGAGTTCCCCGAGAACCCCATCTTCGTCCTCGGCGACAACAAGGACCTCACCGAGGCGGAGGAGGCCAAGCTCCTCGCCCAGAATCCCTCCAAGATCAACGTCGGACCTGTCAGTCTGCACGCGGACCACTGCATGATCCTCGTGCAGAACGAGCTTGACAGGCGCGAGGCCGGACAGGGTGAGTGAGTTGCCGTACGACACCCGCGAGCAGGCCCAGAAGGAGTACACCCTCAAGGTGCCACAGCACCACCACTGCCGCAAGTGCGGCAACGCCTTCATCGGCGAGGGATACTACTGCTCCGAGAACTGCAGGAAGACCGACGGTGACGCTGCAAAGAAGAGCCTGAGGAAGTACATGGTCATCTGCGGTGTCCTCTGGGTCGTCACGATCGCCGCCATCCTCATCGTGGGTATCTGAGATGAAGGTCGCGGTCGCCGGAACATTCAACGTCATCCACGCCGGTCACGTGGCGCTCTTCAACCGTGCCTTCGAGCTCGGTTCCGAGATCTTCATCGGACTGACCAGCGACACGATGGCGTCCTCCAGCCGTTCGGACTACCTACCCTTTCACCTGAGGAGGAACGCCCTAGAGCAGAGGCTCGCCCGCTACGGCAAGCCCTACACGATATTCGAGATCAACGACATCTACGGTCCCCCGGAGCTCATGGACGACGTCGCCACCCTCATCGTGTCCCCCGAGACCGAGGCCGAC
>JAKSHU010000089.1 GCA_024399175.1 archaeon | reverse complement strand
GTAATAAAATGGCAATTGCCGTCTACGAAAAGGTGAGGGGGTTCTGAACAGTTACTTTTATTATTAATATGGCCCTCAGATGAACGCACCGATCGCAGGTGCATCGAGACGGTCCATATCGTAGAATATGATCGCCTCCCTTATTCCCCTGGCACCCATTCCGGTGCCGAAGAAGTGATCGAGCAGCGATGCCCTCCACATCACGTCCAGGACCGCGGTGGCCAGGGTTCCGTAGTATGCATTGGAGAGATCGTCCTCGTAGTCGTTCTCGTTCATCATGTAGTAGACGCTTCCGAGGAAGCTGTCCCTTCCGTTGAGAACGGCCACGTACTCCTCCAGCACCTTCCTTCCCTCGGAGTCCAGGGGCTGGAGCTTTATCTGGTCCACGTCGACAAATCCCTTGTGGTGGACCTCGCCGGTGTCGTCGAGGAGAAGCCATTCGATGGCCTTTCCATCCCTGTCCACCTGGAACAGGTTCCAGGACAGGTCCTCGGCGCTGTAAACGGGAAGGTTGAACAGGTCGTCGCTGGACAGGGAGTCCAGTGCGGTCTCGCCCGCCGCCTCCGAGAGCTCGTCCATGTTGATCGCGGACTCCTTCTTGGCTCCGGCGATGTTCACCTGCGCCTCGAGCTCGGAGAGGTCCAGAAGCCTTCCGAGGAACATCGGGTCGGTGAAGTTGGAGAGGTTTTCTGAGACGGACATGCGGATGATCGAGGGATCCGCCCACACTCCCGCCTCGCGTGCGTACTCGTAGAACTGGCGGTAGACCTCCTTGGCCTGGGGAAGAGCCTCCTCGATCCTCGCGGATGCGTCGGCAACCATGCACTTGGCCTCCGTGAACGCGTCAGGCCCCTTTCCGGTCCAGACTCCCCTGCAGGACAGATCGAGCTCGACCTTCACGTGGTCGGACACGTAGATGTGATAGGGATACTGCTTGCAGTAGGTGGTGCGGTGGTCGTAGACCTTGCAGCGCCTTCCGCACTCGTTGAGAAACACGCACGAACCCTTTCCCTTCTTGAGTGCGAGGGCGAAATATGGTTCGGGACCGCGGCTCTTGACGAGACACTGGGGATGGTTCTTCTTGAAGAAGGGTCTCTCCTCGGGAAGCACCTCCGGCTGACACAGACAGCACATTCCGCATCCGTCAAGACATTCAGCCTTCCTGCCCATAACTTCCGAGTAGTCCACTTCGTAATTAGCCACAGATATCCCTTCCGATCGGTTCTCCGCAGAGTTCTCCGTCCTTGACCTGTACCTGACCCCTGATTATAACGGTGTCGGGGAATATCGCGTTGCGTCCGCTGTAGGGGTTGAATCCCGCCATGGTGTGCAGCCTTCCCAGGTCGATCTGGGTCACCTTCCTCATGTCGAACAGGGACAGGTCCGCGTCGTATCCGACGGCGATCCTTCCCTTCCTCACTGAGAACCTCTCGCAGGGATTCTCGGCACCCATGGTCACGGCGAGGGACAGGGGGATGTCCCCGGTGCGGACCATGTCCATGACCATCGGCATACAGGTCTCGACACCGGGGATTCCTCCGGGTGCGGCGTCGAACTCCTGCGTCTTCTCGTCATAGGTGTGGGGTGCGTGGTCGGTTCCGAACATCGTGATGCGACCCTCGACAAAGGCCTTGAAAAGATCCGCACGGGTGTCCGCGTCCCTGATGGGAGGGTTCGTCTTGTAGAACGCGGAGGTATTGCGGAGGGCATCGAAGCACAGGTGGTGCATCGTGACCTCGGTGGTGAATCCGAGCTCCGTGGCCTGTCTGACCTGCTCCGCGTTGGTGCAGTGACAGATGTTCACCTTGACCCTGTCCTTGTACGGGGCGAGTCTGCGGAGGGCGCTGTACTCGGCCTCCACGGGCCTGTTGCGGAGATGGTCCTGGCAGCAGTTCTCCTGCACGCCGTGAACTATGTGGTTGTCATCCTCCGCGTGGACGCTGAGGACCTTTCCCGTCCTCGCGATCTCGTCCATCACCGGGGCGATCTCCTCGTCATCGTTGAGGAGGATGTTCCCCGTGGTGGAGCCCATGAAGAGTTTGAAGGCGGGGACGTGGGGCGCCAAGAGGTCCACGGGACAGTTGGCGGTCACGGCCGCGAAGAGTCCGTAGTCCGCGTATGCCCTTCCGGCCACGCGCCTCTTCTTGTCTAGAAGCGTCTGCACGTCCGCCACGGGAGGCTTGGTGTTGGGCATGTCCAATATGCAGGTGACACCGCCGCACACGGCGGCCGAGGTGCCGGTCGGGAAATCCTCCTTGTGGGTCAGTCCCGGGTCGCGGAAGTGCACGTGCGGATCCATGAATCCCGGCAGAACGGTGACGCTGGTCCCCAGGTCCACACGCTCCTCGCCGCCGGAGACGTGTCTGCCCACGGCGACGATCTTCCCCTCGTTTATGCCCACCTCGGTGTAGCGGAGCTCACCATCGACATACATCCTTCCACAGATTACCTGCTCCATCTCCATCGGATCATCTCCTGACGATCTCGCCGCAGGGGGACGTCTCGGAGAAGATCTCGCCCTGGAACTTCTGGAATTCGAGGGAGCAGGATCTCCAGGCATCCTCCTGGAGGCCGGCCTTCATGCACAGGTGCGAGAGGTAGGTCTTGTGGTCCCATCCCTCCTCCACGGGCACCTGGGGAAGATAGAGCGCGCTGTTGACCAGACCCATGTTGCGGGCGTACCTGACGATGAGTCCGTCCTTTCCGATCTCTATCTGGGAGATCAGCTCGTCGATCGTCTGGTACTCGATCTTCTGGGGAACGGTGAGGATCGTGACCTCCACAGTGACCCTGGACACCTGCGTGCTCCTCAGACGGGGGAAGCGCTCGTCGTAACACACACCCCTGGCCGAGAGGGTCAGGGCACGTGCCAGGTCGAAGGGGGGCTGAGGATAGCCTATGCATCCCCTCAGGATGCCGGAGGGATGCTCGTTGAGACTGACGAACACACCATTGTTCATCTTCTCGAACGATTCAGGGAACTTCGATTCCGCGGACCTGCCGTTGGTCTCGGCATCGATCCACTCACGGGCGACCCTGACCGCACAGATACCTTCCTCGAGGGAGACCATTCACTCATCCCTCTTGGTGATCTTGATGGCTTTGAGGTGACCGTCGTCCGCGGGGGAGGCCTCAGGTTCGGAGGACTCCCTCCTGCCACAGGCGGGGTTCTTGGAGCAGAACTCCGCGTTCTTGCTGTTCTCGGCGGAGTTGAAGGCATCCTTGACGGAATCGGGGAAGGGTGCGGACCTGACGAGTGCGTTGAATGCCATCCAGAGCTCGAGGCCTGCCCCGAACATGTGTTTCTGGAACTGGGTGTCGGAGATCGGGCCGAACACGTCGTCGAATCCTTCGTTGAACATCTGGCGCAGATGGTCGCGGGACTCTCTCGCGGCATCCCTGTCGGATGCATAGCGGTCGTGGACGTACTGCCTTCCGCGGAACGCGGTGTCCCTCATGTGGTCGAGCTCCTCGAACAGCATGTTGAGGAGGTAGTCGCCCTGTCTGCGGGAGTAGTCACGCAAATGGTCGCGGGACTCCTCCATCGCCTGCATCGTGCGGTCCCTCCCGTACTTGAAATCGCTGTAGGCGGCATCGGCCTTGTCGAACGCCTCTCTTCTCGCCCTCTCGGCCTCGTACTCCATGCGGGCCCTCCTCTCGAAGGCGGCCCTCCTCACCATCTCCTCGGCATAGGCCGCGTCGGAACCTCCGGTCTCCCTGCTCTGGGCGAGGATCCTGTCGATCATCTCCTTGTTCTCATCATAGAATCTCTGGGTCTCGTCATCAAATCTCTTCTCGTCACTCATCTTCTTACCTCCTGAATCTCACAAACAGACACTGGTCTCCGAACTCCGCCCCGAGGAGCTCCGCTCCCGCGAGGGTCATCGGTAGGGACACCGTGCGTCTCTGGCTGCCCACCTGGAGGACCAGGGTGTTCTCCTGCCCCTTGTAGAGCTCGATCTGGTCCTGCTCGATGAACGGCATCTTGATCTTGAGCTGGTCAGTTCCGTCGGACAGGGTCTGGAAGCTCATCGGACTCTCGTCGGAATAGGTCTCGATCGGATCCGAGTCCCCGAACAGCATGTCTCCGAGCAGGGTCAGCTTCTCGACTCCCCTCATCTCGGTCTTCAGCATCTGCGCGGTGAGCACCTTGAGCTGGTCAAAGGACTCACGGATCATCTGCATGTAGCCCTCCTGCTCGACCAGCTTCTGTCTCATGAACTCCCCGTCCGCGTCCGAGGGTATGACCTTGTTGATCACCAGGCACTCGACGTTCTTGTTGTACAGGCACATGTATGCGTAGGAACGGCGCGTCTCGTTGATCGCCATGCGCTCGGGATTGAGCACGAGACGCACGGTGGTGTTCCTGGAGTCCTCCAGGATGTCCTTGACCTCGGACATCTGGTCCTTGAGCTCCGTGATGGTCTTCATGACCTCCTTCGTGGGAAGGGGGAAGTCCACGAGCTTTCCCACGGTGAACCTCGCCAGACCCATGAACCTGTTGAGCATCGAGAAGGCCTTGTCCATATACCAGTTGGACACATCGGGGAAGCTCATCAGCCTGAGCGTCTCTCCAGTGGGGGCCGTGTCCATGACGACGACATCGTACCTGTCCTCCTTCTTGAACGTGAGGACATACAGCAGGGCGGCGACCATCTCCATTCCCGGGAAGATCGCCATCTCGTCCGCGGAGATGCCGTCGATGCCCTGGGAGGACATGAATGCGGAAAGATAGTCCCTGATGGAGGACCACTTGGTCTTCATCTCGTGGATGATGTCCAGTTCGAACGCATCAAGGTTGGGCGCCACGTTGACTATCTCGGGACCGAGGTCGACACCGAGCGAGTCGCCGAGGGAATGTGCGGTGTCGACGCTCATGATGATCGTGCGGTGTCCTTTCTCGGCCAGCCTCAGAGCGGTCGCGGCGGACACGGAGGTCTTGCCCACACCACCCTTGCCGTTGTAGATGATCAGCCTCATAATGGACTTACAATCGCGCGCGAACTATAAGACATTGCTGAAACAGTGGAAGAAATGAAGAAGTGTGGTGTCGGGAGAGGGGTTCGAACCCTCGGCCTTCGGATTTCCCTGGTGAGGTCAGTATTAACCTGAACCCTATGAGTCCGACGCTCTACCAGGCTGAGCCACCCCGACGTGTTAAAGATGGCAACCACTTCTGTATTATAAGTGTTGCGATAGGCCAGGCCACGGCCTAGGTTTGATTAAAGGTGGGGCCGAAGCCCCGATTGAAAGTTTCACTCAGATTTTGCTTCCTCGGCAGGAGCCTCGGCGGGTGCCTCAGCTGCAACTTCTGCCTTGGGGGCCTCTTCTGCCTTGGGTGCCTCGATGATGGACTCGGGCTCTCCCTCTCCCTTTGCAAGGATCTCGGACTTGCGGATCTCGATCCTCTTGATGGGGATGATGGCGTGGCATGCCTTTGCGGTGTCCTTTGCCATGTCGCCGGAGATGATGGCCTTGATGATGTCTGCGATCTTGTTCTCTGCTGCGAATGCAGTGAGGTAGTCCTTGATTGCAGCGCGCATTCCCTCTTCCTGGGAAGCCTGGATCCTCCTGTCTGCGATGGACATGGTCTTGAGCCTGACGGTGAATCCGTCTGCGGTGACAACATCGACGACGTGGTCGGTCTTGGTCTTCTTCCTGCGGGTGAGCCTCCTGACGTAGTCAGAGGTGAGGTCGTGTCCCATGAACTCGGTCTTTGCTTCGTGTCCGTCAACTGCGTTGATCTTGAACCTTAGCTTGATGTGCATCTTGGAGAAGTCTCCGGTGAGGTCCTGGACGGTAACCTCGGACTGCCTGCCCATGAGGAGCTCGGGGTCTGCTGCGGGGGTCTCTCCGATGACGGTCTCGTTGAACATACGGGGTGCGTGGACGTTGTACCACTCTTTGGACTTCCACTTGTCCTTTGCCTTCCTGGCTCCGGAGTTGGATGACTTGTTTCCTGCCATTTTATTAGCCTCTGAGACTCGTTCATCTTGTAGCCCTATATAATGGGTTGCCTGTTTTCATCACATTGAAAATATTTAGGTCACCCTTAATATTTCAATAGCCAGCATACTTTTGATTATCATAATAAGGAAGATTTTTCCTAAAATGGTTGGTACCGCAGGTATATAAGGCTGACCCTCTAAAATCTCCACGAGAGGTGTTCTCGAAATAGTGGTGAAAGGATCCTCGCGGAGAGAATCGGAGAGGGTCGCGTACACACATGCACACGAGAGACATCACGTATGTGAGATTAGAACAACTGGATGACGGACGATGTCCGAAGTGGAAAATCAGGACAGACATCAGGTGTCTGGCACTGTAAGAATGATGGGGGCCGGAGCCCCCTTGAAGTTTATCCTTTACCAGATCAGAGCTGGACGGGAACCTTGTGGAGTGCAAGTCCGAGTTCTTCCTCGGTCATGCCCATTGCGATTCCGTAGAGCTGTGCAAGGTGGAGAACAGGGATGTTGAATCCGAGGTCCTTCTGTGCAGTGTCGAACTGCAGGTGGCAGAAGGGACAGACGTCGACGATGAACTGTGCATCGGATGCCTTGATGTTCTCGAGGTTGGTCTGGGTGAACTCCTTGGTGACGTTTCCGAAGGCAGCCTTGAGTCCTCCTCCAGATCCGCAGCAGAGAGTCTTCTGCTTCCTGGGCATTGCCTTGCATCCGGTGGCCTCGACGAGGTCCTCGAGGATGTGGGGGTCCTCTGCGTCGTCGATTCCCTTGATGTCGGTGGGCTTGAGGCAGTGGCATCCGTAGAAGACACAGATCCTGTACTCGAGGGTCTTGGTGAAGGAAGCCTTGATCTTCTCGACGCCGACCTCTTTGTAGAGGACTTCTGCGAAGTGGTAGACCTTGGTGGTTCCGTTGTACTTGACTCCGACCTTTGCAAGGATCTCGTTGACCTTTGCGAGCTCCTCTGCGTTGTTGTTGAGCTCGTGTGCTGCCTCGAAGAGGGATCCGTAGCATC
>JAKSHU010000088.1 GCA_024399175.1 archaeon | reverse complement strand
CGACAGATCCTACCTGTCCGGTTCCCTGGGTCGAGGATCCCTGGCCTCCGCCGTATACATTACCTATTCCACCCTGATCAGGAGACTTACCATTATTCGGATTGCCCGGGTTCTCGGCATCACCAATCTTTGCCAGGATACCGAATGACAGTGAAGCCGTTCCACTGACCTGTCCAAAGGCACCACCACCGAAGACGTTTCCCTGCACGGAATTCTCGATGTTGACAGAGGTGCTTCCAGTGATGCTTCCGACACCGCTGTTGCCACTGGATCCGCTTCCACCACCATACACATTTCCCTGAACGACTCCACGGACCGTGATGCTGGGTGAACCCGTGACCAATCCGTAGGATCCCCCACCGTAGACGTTGTTTTCAACAGTTGCACCAGCACCCACATTAATGTTAAACTTCGGATTGGTTCCACTCAGTACAACCTTTGCAAAATTAAGATAATCAACCTTTTCTTTCAATGAATAACTGCTCGTGTTCCAATTAAGATTGTTCAGGATGAACGGATTCTGCGAATCAGAGGATCTGGTAAGAATACGTATGTACTGTGTCGCATTTGAGGGGTTGTAAATACCCTTCCCTCCGCCGTAAACAGAGCCCACAGTACCAGTAGATAACGAGACTTCAAGGGTATTTCCGTATACAGCTGCCACTGAGGTACTCAGTTGACCACCATCATTACTGAGCACGGGGCAGGATTGTCCACCTCCGTAAACAGATCCTTTTATGATTCCTCCAGTAATTTTAACCAGGATTGAGTTCGCGTAAACCTCAGATTTTCCAGTAGTGCGATTGATTGACGCATCTCTTGCAACTCCAGAGGAATTGTGATAAGATTTGTCGACACCACCTGCACCTCCCCCGTAAAGGTCGTTAAGAACGGTTCCCCCAGTCATCTCAATGCTGACGGAGTTAAGGGCGTCTATGGTGTCAACACCATTAAGCACCTTCATTCCAATTGTTCCTCTGTATCCTCCACCGTAGACATACCCAACTGTGCAGTTCTCTTTTAATTTTACAGAGATTGTAGCATCCGAACCATACATTGAATATTTTCCAGGGGTAGTCCACACATCAAAATTTGCACCTACTACCATTCCCGAAGCAGCATTGTGCATCACAGTGATGTTGCTATGCTTAATCGCAGGAGTTGCAGTCCCACCATTCTGTCCATCACAAATTCCACCGATGGAGGCATGACGAACGAGTGCACTTCCACTCAACTCCAGATATGAGGTATCAACAACACTGTTCTGGGTCCTTCCTGCTCCGACTGCGTCCCAGATGTTACTGTTCCCCGACACGAAAACATGACTCGTACCCCTAATGACCTCTGCCAATGATCCCCCGTTGACCATCGAACTTTCTTCTAACTTGATTGTATCTCTGCCAGAATACGTGAAATAGTTTACATCTTCATAATAATCCCCAGGCATCTGGGTACCTATCAAATATACGAACGTTCCACCGGTATTCACCTTGTTATTCTCGGTTGAACCATAAATCGGTTTATTCTGATTACCGTAACTTCCCCCATTTCCACCAAGTATTGTGTCAAGAACCAATGCATTCTTCACAACGACACAGGTAGACAGAGGATTCGTATCGCTGCCGATGATCTTTTTGATACTTCCTCCAACGATATTACAATAGGTACCACTGTGCACCAAGACGTGGGTTGCCAGATTTACATTATATCCTCCGCACCCATTGTCGGCTGACACGACACCATAATTTCTTACAAGAGCAGCAGTGGCATCGTTCGATTTACTACCGCCCACCAAAGATACGGCATTAGAATAGTCGCTACCGCTAGAGGCCTTAGTTAAATCAGCGGTGATGCCCGTCCCCATAATCAGGTGGTGGTAATTCGCATATATCGAATAGATTCCCGTCTCTCTGATATAGCTAGTGTTAGCATAAATGTTGACGTGATCCATCATCACATCGCCCAAACAGGAGATTCCAGTATTGTTGTATACATTCAACTTTTGAGGAGATGAGAAATTCTCAGAACGATATGTTCCTGCAGGAAGGTCCGACGTCAGCCTAGCAGTATTGGTGTTCGACTTGATGACGTGCACCTGAAGATACATGTTCGACCAGTATTGTTTGGAGGCATCGAAAGCAGTGCAATGAACAAATCCCGTATCGGAGGGATCATAAGTGTAATATGTGGGCCAACCCCGATGAGAATTCAAGGAATCGGTCTTAAATCTGTAAGCATCGCTTCCGTCTTTATAAATGTCTGGTGCAACCCATATCGCATACAGATTGGATACCGTGGACGGCACGACATCTCCCGGATAGTAGTATCTCCCACTCTTGTCTGCATGTTCTGCCCACCCTGCAAAAACAGGTTCTATGGAGACGGTATGATTCTTGTTGTTTACAGAAATTGGGTCTATTCCATCATGCCAATTCATCTTGTTATTCAGATTATTGTACGTGACGGTGATCTTGTTGGGGGCTCCCCAGGCACCATTATCCCAATATAGGGGATTGTACTCTGACGCCGCAATTCCATCATAACTGATGGTCGTTGTTGTGTTTGTGCCATCATTTTTGTGATAGGTAATTGAGTGCTCGGAATTGAAACGCTCTGCTGCACTACTATCGCCTGACACAAAGAACATCGTCAGAGAAGATAGCAACATAATTGCCACCATCAGAAGTGCATACTTTCTCAAACAGGCAATTTTTTGGTTCCTGCCAGCGGAACCTTTGTGGGTGTGGGCGGACATGTTCGACACTCGTCTGGGGGACTCGTCTTGCATACGGTCCCCTATTCAATGGACTTTCCACTGTTTATTATTATATAATATATGGTCAGACAAAAAGTCGACAAACGTCATCAGAGAGGGCCTGTCACAGGAAATAGAATGATTCACCAGTGATGTAGGAAAAGACCCCGGAACCGCCGGGGACGGATGTAAGATGTTTACTCCTCTTTCTTCTTACCGTTGAAGGCGAGCATCGCGACAAGGAAGACCGCGGAGCTCACGATGATGGGCAGGAACAGCATTATATCCATGAGGGTGTGGATGGGATGACGATACATATAGGTTCCCCCACCCCAATCCGATCCCGAATGATGCACGATTCTGCAGGTCTGGGTCTTCGATATCACGACGATCTCAAGGACCCTTCGAACCATCGATGCGCAATCCGTTCGGGACATTGACGTCCGCTGACAACATTCCTACGAATTTCGTAGAAAAACTGCTCTGATTCATCAAGAATCTACGAATTTCCTAACATTTACCAGAGTCTGGGCACCACTGTTTTTATAATACGACCATTTACCGCGGGGGGATGGCATACGACGTCGTTATAATCGGAGCGGGACCCGCAGGGCTCACCGCAGGGATCTATGCAAGGTCCAAGATGATGAGCACCCTGATCCTCGAGTCAGGCGAGGTGGGCGGACAGCTCGTCGCGCTCTACCCCGAGAAGGGAATCCACAACTACCCCGGCTCCGAGACCGTCCAGGCCAAGAAGCTCTAGGACAAGCACTACGCCCAGGCAGAGTCCATGGACTGCGAGATCCGCGAGCACCAGAAGGTCATCGACATCATCGACGGAGACCAGAAGCTCATCGTCAAGACCCAGGACTCCGAGTACGAGGCCATGTCCGTCATCATCGCCACCGGAATGGGAGAGTTCACCCCCAGGAGGATGGAGGCCCCCGGAGAGACCGAGCTGGAAGGAAAGGGAGTCAGCTACTTCCTGCCCCTCAAGGAGGCACTCGTCGGAAAGAAGGTCGTCCTCTTCGGAGGAGGAAACAGCGCCATCGAGATGGCCATGGTCGCAGACCAGGTCACCGACACCGCCATCGTCCACCGCAGACCCGAGTTCAGGGCCGACGAGATCAACGTCAAGAACCTCGGCGAGAGCCAGGTCAGGCAGTACATGAGCACCTCCGTCAAGTCCTTCAACGGAACCGACAAACTGGAGAGCATCACCCTCCTCGACGCCGACAAGAAGGAGTTCACCATCCCCGCGGACCTCGCGGTCGTCAACATCGGAATCACCGCCGACCTCGGAATCCTCACCAAGTGGGGACTCGAGCTCACCGAGAACGGACTCATCAAGTGCGAGTGGGATATGAGCACCAACAGGCACGGTGTCTTCGCCTGCGGAGACGTCGTCGACTATCCCGGAAAATACAAGCAGATCATCACCGGATGCGGAGAAGCCGCCACCGCCTGTCTTGCCGCATACAAGTTCGTCAAGAAGCCCTACTGGGCCTGAAACCACAGTCACCCGCCGGCCCAGCCATCGGGCCGGCATCCTTTTTATATACATTCATCCCGTCGTGAATCACATGATGATCCCAGACCGATCCATCCTCATCGACGGCAGACCCGTCCGCGGTCACGCCGTCATCACCGATGACGGGATCGAATTCTCCGAAGGTCCCAGCAGGGACGTCCCGGACGTCCGCGGGGTCATCGTCCCGTCACTGGTGGACACCCACACCCACTGCGCCGACGCGGGCGTGAAGGTCACCCCCGGGATGACCCTGGAGGAGCTGGTCGCACCGCCCGACGGACTGAAGCACGTCTACCTCCGCTCCACCCCCCGCGACGTGCTCGTGAGGGACATGGCGGGATTCGAATCATCGGCCCGCTCCAACGGCATCGGCACCTTCATCGATTTCCGCGAGGGCGGGGCCGAGGGATGCAGGATGGCACGGGAGGCCTGCCCCTCCGCCGTGATCCTCGGAAGACCGCTGTCCCAGGAGTTCGATCCGGAGGAGGTTGAAGAGATCCTCTCGGTCGCCGACGGCATAGCCCTTTCCTCCATCTCGGACATCGATCCGGCCTACGCGGAGAGGTGCGCCGAGGCAGCCCACAGGGCCGGCAAGACCTTCGCGATCCACTGCAGCGAACGTGTAAGGGAGGACCTCGACCTCGTCCTCTCTCTGGAGCCCGACTTCCTCGTGCACATGGTCGAGGCCACAGACCCAGACCTGAAGAGGTGCGCGGACCTCGACATCCCGGTCTCCGTCTGCCCCCGCTCCAACAGGTTCTTCGGGAAGGTCCCTCCCCTGAGGAGGATGATGGACCTCGGCGTCACCGTCGCGATGGGCACCGACAACGCGATGCTCTGCACCCCTGACCTCCGCCCCGAGGCGGAGCTGTTCAGGGAGGTCCTCGGGGACGACAGGGAGTGCCTGGACTGGACCTGGAGATGCATGTGCGACTTCGGAAGAAAATTATTATATCGTACACGTGGAATTATCACGCATGCTTATGCGGACGGTCTCGCGGTCCTGCCGACAGAGGGTGGACCGCCCGAGAACGCATGGTCGTCCAGCGACCGCGTCGGGACCTTCCGACATTGAACCCGGAGTGACTCTGGATGAGCTTCAAAAAAATCTTGATACCTACTGACGGCAGTGAACATTCCGACCTCGCGATCGAGAAGGGAATCGAGCTTGCCAAGATCGCCGGTTCCGAAATCACCCTCCTGTTCGTCAAGGACAGGTCCATCTACATGCAGTCGATGGTCGGAACCAACCTCGAGGACATCGACAAGGTCCGCAAGATCGAGCAGGACAACGTCATCAAGGAGGCCAGGGACAGGAACCAGCCCGCAGGTGTCGCGTGCAGCGAACGCAACAGCGCCGTGTCCGAGGAGTACGACCTCATCGTCATGGGCACCGCAGGCAGGACAGGACTCAAGAAGATGCTCATGGGAAGCGTCACCCAGTTCGTCATAGTGAACTCGAGGTGCCCCGTGATGGCAGTGAGAATAACGGAGTGAGAGCAATGAAGACAGTAGCAGACGTGATGACCCCCGCCCCCATCGTGGCCGAGGTCCCCGGAACCCGCAACGACGTGATAAACATCATGGTGAGGAACAAGCTCACCGGACTCCCCGTGGTCCGTTCGACCGACGGAAAGCTCATGGGAATCGTGTCCAGGAAGGACATCTTCAAGAAGTTCGAGGAGGAGCAGCTCTCCCTCATCATGAAGAGGAACTGCATCACCATCGACACCCTGGCCCCCCTCGCCGTGGCGGCCAAGATCTTCGCCGAGAAGAGGATCCACAGGCTCCCCGTCGTCGAGGACAACAAGCTCGTGGGAATCATCACCCCCACCGACATCCTCAAGGAGATCAGGCAGATGAAGACCACCATCACCGCGGAGGAGGTCATCAACACCACCTGCGTCACCGCGTACGAGGAGGATCCCCTATCCTACGCCATCAGCGCCATGAGGATCAGCGACGTGCCCGCGCTCTGCATCCTCGACAGGAAGGGAGAGCTGTCCGGAATCCTCACCGACCGTGACCTCTTCAGCGACCAGGTCTCCGACGAGGAGGCCGCCGCCAAGCTCGGAATCTCCGACCCCAAGCTCGTGGGAATGAGGAACGTCCTCCCCCTGTTCTACACCGTCGCGACCAACTTCACCGACAACGACACCCCCATCAGCAGGTTCATGATCCCCAAGCCCACCACCGTCTTCAGGAAGACCACCCTCAACGAGGTCGCGCGCCTCATGCTGACCCACGACTTCGGACAGCTCCCCGTCCGCGGAAACAAGGACGAGCTGCTCGGAATGATCTACGACGTCGACGTCCTCCAGGCCATCACGGGGGTGCTCGAGTGAGCGACGAGAAACTGTCCGACACCCTGATGGGAATCTTCAAGCGCAGGGGATTCATCTGGCCCTCCTACGAGATCTACGGAGGAGTCGCCGGAATGTACGACTACGGTCCCCTCGGATTCAGCCTCAGGAACAACATCGTCGACACCTGGAGGTCCCTCTTCAAGGGACGCGAGGGATTCGTCGAGATTGACTCCGAGTACGTCGGACCCAGGGAGGTCTTCAAGGCGTCAGGTCACCTCGACAAGTTCGCAGACAAGATCACCTACTGCACCAAGTGCGGCGCACCCTTCAGGGCCGACCACATGGTCAAGGACTTCTACGACAACCCCGACACCATGACCGAGAAGGAGC
>JAKSHU010000087.1 GCA_024399175.1 archaeon | reverse complement strand
CAACTACCTCAACACCCACTACAGGAGCCCCCTCACCTACGGAGAGGAGAACATGCTCGAGTCGCAGGCCGCACTGAAGAGGCTGTGGAACACCTTCCGCGAGCTCCAGGCCTACATCCGTGACGCACCCGCAGAGGGAGACGACGCATCCGCGGTCATCTCTGCCACCAAGGACAGGTTCGAGACCGCGATGGACGACGACTTCAACACCCGTGCCGCCATCGAGACGCTCTTCTCCATGTCCACCGACGTCAACAAGATGCTCGCGTCCAAGTCCGTCTCCAAGGCGGGAGCGGAGGCGATCCTCGCGTTCATCGCATCCGTCGACGACATCCTCGGAATCTACCCCGAGGACAAGGCGGGAGACAACGACGCCGAGTTCGAGAACGCCATGGCACTCGTCATCGACCTCAGGAAGGAGGTCCGCGCGAAGAAGCAGTACGACCTCGCCGACATGATCCGCGACAGGCTCAAGGCCGTCGGATATGCCATCGAGGACGGGAAGGACGGAGCCAAGTGGAAGAAGGAGTCCGACTGCTGCGACGACGCGTTCTCCGCGGTCATGGAACTCATCGTCGATCTCAGGAAGGAGGTCCGCGCGAAGAAGCAGTACGACCTCGCCGACATGATCCGTGACAGGCTCAAGGCCGTCGGATATGCCATCGAGGATTCCTCGGAAGGCGCCAAATGGAAGAAGATCTGATCTTCAAGAAGGCCACGCTGGCACTCGGGGGAGGTATAAAACTTCCCCCGGGATTCACCATGCCGGTCAGGGTCTCCCGCTCCACCGCCGGACCCGGCGCGGGAAACAGCTCCGCGGCATTCTCGTTCCACGGCATGCGCGTCAAGAAGAGCATCTCCTACGACAGCGGGGAGTTCGAGCTCCACGACGACAATGGAAGGCTGTCGCTCACCCGCAACGGGGAGCCGTTCCTCGACGAGGTCACCATAGAGCCCGTCGTGTACCACTGCCCCGAGCAGGCGTTCTTCACCCTCGACTCCAGATGTTCCTACAGATGCGCGTTCTGCGCATCCCCCAGGCTTCCGAAGAGCGACTTCAAGGGTCTGACGGACGAGGACATCACCAGGAAGTGCGTGGAGGCCGCCAGGGAGAACAGGATCGTGGCCGTGTCCCTCACCAGCGGAGTCTACGAGGGCGATGTGCAGGCCGAGATCGACAGGTTCGTGTCCTGCGTTAGGAGTCTGAGGAGGGAGCTCCCCGACATGCCCATCGGACTCGAGCCCTATGCGGAGACCGAGGACCAGATCAGGGCGCTGAAGGAGGCCGGTGCCGATGAGATCAAGCTCAACGTGCAGGCCGCCACCGACGACATCTTCAGGAGGGTCTGCCCCGACCTGGACCGTGACCGCATCTTCGAATGCCTGGGTCATGCGGTGAGACATTTCGGCAGGGGCAGAGTCACCTCCAACATCATCTTCGGGATGGGCGAGACTCTGGAGGAACTCGAGGCCTGCATGGAGAGGATCTGCAGGATCGGGGCCATCCCCACCGTGAGGTCCCTGCGCTACAGCACCTACAACACGGAGAGCCTCAGGGAGGCCATCGGAACACCCGAGAAGGTCACCCCCGAGCACATGATAAGGGTGGCCGAGATGCACAAGAGGGTCCTTGAACGCAACGGGATGGATACCAACACCTGCAGGACCATGTGCCTCGAATGCAGATGCTGCGACCTCGTCCCCCACAGGGACCTGTGAGGGTCGCCTTCCAGGTCTTATATAGCAACAGGTCGATGGACAGCCATGCCGTTTTTTGACATCGACGAGCAGGACCAGAAGAGGATCGGAAGACAGTGGACCGCCGAGGAGGACCGGGCACTTGTCGAGGAATACTGCGAGCAGTCGCTGTCAGTCAAGACGATCGCGGAAATGCACGGACGCACCGAGAACGGGATCCGCTCGCGTCTCAAGTGCGTCCTGGGGGAGGATTACAGGAAACGCGTCCCTCCGACCGCGAGGACCGACACCGCCTCCAAGGGCAGGGCCTGGTCGGAGGATGACGTGAGGATGCTCGCGGACCTCTTCCTCGTGAAGGGACTCCCCATCGAGGACATCGCGTCGGAAATGTCGCTGTCCGTCGGAACCGTCACCGCCAAGCTGCGTGACATCATCACCACCGTCGACGACGACCCGTACGAGACAGAGAACAGGATCTGGAGCGACGAGGAGAACGACAGGATCGCCCGCGATCTCTCCGAGGGACTGTCGGTATCGCAGATCTGCACGAGGGAGGGATTCAAGCTGAAGGACCTCCTGAAGCAGATCGGAACGCTCAGGCTCTGGCCGGAGCCCGGGATCGACCCCAGGTTCGCGGACCGCAAGAGGACCAATCTCGGAACGTACCTGTGGAACGACGCGGAGAGGGAGGTACTGAGGGAGGAGATCTCCGCCCAGACCGACTTCCTCCAGATGTCCCGCACGCACGGCAGGACGGGTCTGGCACTCTATCTCCAGGCCGAGGGCATGGGCCTCATCGGAACACTGTCCCTCCCCCGTGACAGACTCCGTCTGAGGGACCGCCCCGAGGAGGAGCAGGTCCCAGAGGATGCCGCCAAGGCGGACTTCAGCGAGGCCAATGAAGAACAGAGAAGGGCCATCGAGTGCGTCGAGGGTCCCCTCCTGATCGTGGCCGGACCCGGAACGGGAAAGACGTACACTCTCATCCAGAGGATCGTCAACCTCGTCGTGAACCATCACGTGACCCCGTCCCGCATCCTCATGGCCACGTTCACCGTCAAGGCCGCCAATGAGATGCTCCGCCGTCTCATCGACGAGCTGGCGAAATACGACGTCACCATCGACACCGAGGAGATGTACATCGGGGACTTCCACTCGATCTGCAACAGGATCATCGCGGAGAACGCGGACTGCACCGGACTCCAGAGGAACTTCTCCGTCAAGGACGAGAAGGAGCAGGAGTACTTCATCGCGGACAACCTCAGGGAGTTCACCGGACTCCCGGGCTACGAGAAGTACATCATGACCGAGAAGGGTCAGTGGAAGGACGTGCAGCACATCGCAGCCATCGTCAACATGCTGCAGGAGGAGCTCATCGATGCCGAGGACCTGCTCTCCACGGGCATCGAGCGCGACATGGCGTTCGGACACGTCCTGGAGAAGTATGTCGAACTCCGTTCGAGGGCCAACTTCCTCGACTACACATCGATGCAGACCGAGGCCTACAGGCTCCTGTCCGACAACCCCGAGGTGGCCGAGAAGGTCCTCGGAAGGATAGACCACGTCTTCATCGACGAGTACCAGGACACCAACCATATCCAGGAGAGGCTGACATTCCTCCTCGGATCACGCACGGGAAACATCTGCGTGGTGGGCGACGAGGACCAGTCCATCTACCGCTTCAGAGGCGCCACCGTGCGCAACATCCTCGAGTTCGAAGACAAGTTCGACCGCTGCACCGTGGTCCCCCTCACCAGGAACTACCGTTCCGAACCGGACATAATCTCGCTGTACAACAGGTGGATGACCACCACGAGGGGAAGCGGATACTCGTTCTCCTGGGACAGGTGCAGGCACGACAAGACCATAGTCGCCGCGGGCGACGTGCATCCGGACAGGGGACACGTCTTCAGGATCTCCGGTGCCGGCACGGAGGCGTACCACAGGAACGTCCTCAACGCCATCACCGACCTGGTCAGCAACGGGTCCGTGAAGGACTACAACCAGATCGTGTTCCTGTTCAGCTCCGTGGCATCAAAACCTGTCGTGGAGCTCGCGGACTACCTGAGGCGTCACGGCATCCCCGTGTTCTCCCCGCGTTCCCGTGTGTTCTTCCAGAGACAGGAGACGAGACTGGCTCTCGGAAGCCTGCTCCGCCTGTTCGAGAACTCCATGGTCCACATAAGGTCCATCAAGGACGACAGGCTGAGAGGCGTCCTCCAGCACGCGGTGGCCACCTCCGAGGAGTTCTGCCACCGTGCCGAGGGAATCGAGCTCAGGAGATGGATCGACCTGAACAGGGCGTCCTTCTCCGACCCGGGACTCTCCACCGACCGCACGTTCTCGAGGCTTGTCCTCGAGATGCTCGCCCTCGAACCTTTCAGAGGGATGGTGGACAAGGCGATCGGGACGCACATCGTCGAGCAGCGCGAGGCTCACAACCTGTCCACCCTGGTGACCCTGCTCACCAAGTTCGAAGCGACCCACGGCATCAGGGACCTCGACGCTAGGAGCCTTCCCGACGCCGTTTCAAGACTGGTCTCCAGGTACCTTCTCTACCTCATGAACAAGGGTGTCGAGGAGTACGAGGACAACGAGGTCTTCGCTCCGTCGGGACACGTGTCGTTCTTCACCGTCCACCAGTCGAAGGGACTGGAGTTCCCCGTGGTCTTCCTGGGACTCGACTTCAGCGGCCCCTGGGCGGACCAGGAGGCGGTCCCCCACGACATCATCGAGAGACACTCGGGCAGGCCGGGATTCGAGCAGCGCGAGCACATCTCCCACCATGACTTCTGGAGGAAGACCTATGTCGCCCTCTCCAGGCCCCAGACCATGCTGTTCCTACTGAACGATCCGGACACGAAGCACTCCTACAAGGGATACTTCGAGGAGATGTGGAACTCCGTCCCGGACCACCGTCCCCAGAGCATCATATTCCTCCGCCCGGTCGCGGCGGCCCTTCCCGCCAAGACCTACTCCTTCACCGGACAGATCAACCGCTTCAGCGTGTGTCCCCTCCAGTACTACCTGTACAACGAGCTGGGATTCCAGCAGTCGCAGACCGTGTACACCGCCTTCGGAGTGCTGATGCACGAGATCCTCGAGGACATCAACAAGGCCGTGCTGGAGAAGGGACCGTCGGCGGTCGACGAGACCTCGCTCAACGAGTGGGCGAGGGAGAACTTCCGCACGCTGCAGGGCAGCACCACCGTGAGGATCACGGGCAGGGACCTGTCGAGGGCACTGGTCCAGTGCAGAGGGTACATCGAGTGGATGGACGGACGCTGGGACATGCTCCATGACTGCGAGACGCAGGTCAACGTGGTCCAGAAGGACCACATCATCAGCGGAAGGGCCGACCTCGTCCTGAGGAACGGTGACGGATACGAGATCGTCGACTACAAGACCGAGCAGATGCCATCCGGGCCGGAGGACTACCACTGGGCACGCGTCAAGAGACAGCTGGAGATCTATGCGTACCTCTTCGAGGAGAAGTTCGGCCTGAAGGTTAACCGCATGAGCGCGTACTACACCTCCGTGACGGAGGGCGAGCGCACCATCATCTTCGAGAGGGGCGAGGACTCCGCGAGGGAGACGGCCGAATATCTCGAGAACGTCATAGCGGAGATCGGAAAGGGAGACTTCTCCCGCAGATGCGACAACGAGTCGATATGTAGGCACTGCGACTTCAGGCACTACTGCGGAAGGGTCGTCACGCCCAGATGAACAGACTGATTCAGAAGTCCAGGCGGTAGAGGTAGCGGACCAGGGGCTTCCCCTGGACGACACACTCCGTCTCGCCGAGACGTCTGGCACCGAGATGCTCGTAGAATCCGTAGTTGCACTCGGTGTCGGTGGCTATGTGCATCCCGGTGCAGCCCCTCGCCGCGAGCAGGGACGAGGCCTCGTCCATGAGCCTCCTGCCGATGTGGGCTCCGCGCACCCTCCCGGACACTATGAGGAGCACCATCTCCCCGAGTCCGGTCAGGTCGTTCTCCGACCTCAGCATCGCATCCGCGTGATCTAGCGTCCTCTGGTCACGGTAGTAGGGGTTGTCGGGATATTTCTCGCAGAGCTCGTCCACCTTCGCCATGTCCCCCTCGTGCACCTCGGCACGGACGGTGGCGATGCCCACGACGGTCCCGTCCAGCTCCGCCACGCGTGACGCGTCGGAGCGACGGACATACTCCAGCACGTACTCGGAGACGACCTCCTCCCATCCCTCGCCGTACAGGTCGAAGTGCCACTCATCATTGAGGGTCTCCACGAGGGCGCCCACGTCATCGGGCCGGAAGTCGCGGATCACCAGGGACATCTCACTCGTCCCTCCCCTCGATCTGGCGGATCAGCTGCTCCTCGTACTGGCAGGCCTTGCAGCGCCTGCCGTTGCAGGGCTCCCCGCAGGAGCAGAAGTTCTGCTCGTGGTGCACCGCGTTGGACATCAGCATCGGCTTCAGCTTGTCATAGGAGGACACCAGACTGTACTTGGTGCCGGGCGTGCGGTCCTCCAGACCGTCGACGACGTCGCGGTACTCGTTCCTGAGAGCCTCGGTCCAGTAGGGACACTCCCCGTCCCAGAACGGAATGTCGGCCACCATCGCGTAGAGGAGGGACTCCTTCTCCGGGATCATCCTGAGGGGGTAGAAGCGGGGGATGAGACCGGGACGGATGTTCGTGTGGGGACCCAGACGTGCCAGGCGGTCGATGTCGCCCCTCACGATGTTCATCATGACGGACTGTGCAACATCATCGAGATTGTGTCCGGTGGCGAGGTACTTGGCGTTGACCTTCCTCGCCTCGTCGTTCATCAGCTTCCTCCTGAAAACACCGCAGTAGGTGCAGGGACTGCTGTCCCTGGAGAGGGGTGCGATCTTGTCCATCGTGAGTCCGCCGAGCTCCGAGAAGGACCGCTCGTGGTACTCAATGCCCTTCTCCTCGCAGAATCTCCTGACGATCTCCAGGCTGGGAGGGCGGTATCCGTCGATGCCCTCGTCGATGGAGATGCAGACGACCCTGATGCCGTTCTTCTCGTTGAAGAGGGAATGCATTATGCTCAGGGTCACCATGCTGTCCTTTCCGCCGGACACGGCGACACCCACGGTGTCCCCCTTCTCCAGGACGACCTGCTTGCGGATCTCCTTCTTGACACGCCTTTCGAGGAAGTCCATGAAATGGTTCCCGCATAGGTGTGAGCCGTTGTATTTCAGAAAGGTGACGGCATCGTTGCCGCAGCGGTCGCACTTCATTCGAGATCGGACTCTCCGCGGGATTCGTATTCGAGGAGGTACTCGAGCTTGTTGGCGAGCTCCTTGGGAGGGATGTTGTCGATGGAGATGTAGGTCACCCTTCCTCCGTCGGGCTCCCTCTTGACCTCCGTCCTGAGGAGGGACTGGCGCTCCA
>JAKSHU010000086.1 GCA_024399175.1 archaeon | reverse complement strand
AAGAAGCTGCTCAATGCCTGTGAAAATTCTTATATGCAGTCCGAGGGAGAGACTCTCGATGGTCCTTGAGAGAAGGTCGTCTATTCCGAGCTCGCAGGCCCTGAGGCGGATGAGCTCGTCCATCTCGGGGGTCGCGGTCATGGTCTTGAAGACATCGAGACTTCCGAAGAATCCGGAGCCGATGACCTCCCTGACGGTGGTCTGGGGGCTGAATCTCGTCTGGAGGTCCATTGAGACGACACCCATCCTGCTCCTGAGCTCGAAGATGTTCCACCTCTTCTCTCCGAAGATGGTCATGGAATAGTCGCACTCGTCATCGTCATAGGGATAGACGTCGCCACGCAGGAGCTTGAGAAGTGTGGTCTTTCCGGAACCGTTGAGTCCGATGATGGCAACATCCTCGCCGACATCGATGTCCATGGTCACCCTGTCGAGGATCCTCTTTCCGTCCCTGACCACGGAGACGTTCCTGAGTTCGAGTGCTTTTCCAGTCATTGTCGCGGACATTCCGCTCCGCCATATAATGTGTTCTGAAAGGAGGTCTATCCGCGGTGTGTCAGACCAGTCCGGAGATATCGGCCTTCACCAGCTCGGGGACGTCGCCGAACATGGCGATCCTGTCGCCAGCACAGGCCATGCAGCCTGTGACGCCCTCGATCGAACCGATGGTCTCCGCGGACTCCGCGAGATCCCTCTCGCCCTTGACGAGGTTTCCCAGGGCCGTGGCGCAGCAGTCCGCGAGGATGACGTCGTCCGAGAACACTGTGCACACGTTGCTCTCGCCGAGGGACACGGAGGGCCCTATCCTTCTGGAGGAGGAGCAGATGCCAGTCAGACCGATGTGGGAGAAGTCGAAGGCGAGGTCCCTGAAGACCGGGTGGTCGGCGAATATCCCGATTGGCACGCGCCTGGCGGAATGGAACGCGATGTCCCCTCCGTTCTCCACTATGGCCTCCTTCGCTCCCGCGCCGATCAGCCTCTCCACGATGTATGTCGCGACGGCCCCGGCCACTCCCGCCATGGGGCCGACCCCGGAGAGTCCCGATGCACGACACATCCTGCGTATGAGTGGATGATCCTCTTTCATCACGGGATACGGGTCGTAGGTTATTCCGAAAAAGGGATCGTCGCGTATCTTGGACTCGACGATCTCCCTGGCCTCGAACACGGAGTCCTTGGCCAGTCTGAGGAGGTCATCATCACAGATGATCGTGACGATGGTCTCCTCGACCTGGAAACGGGTCTTCATAATACCAGTTTGAGCGCGTGGACGGAACAGGCGTTCACGCAGGCACCGCATGCGATGCAGGTCTCGATGCCGAGGTTGACCTCGAAGGTCTCGGGATCGACCCTGAGCGAATGGGTGGGGCAGAGGGAGACGCAGGCTCCGCAGTCCCAGCATTTCGAGTCGTCGCGGGTGATGTGGCTGCAGAGGGGGATGACGTTGTATCCCGCGTCCTGGATCCTCTGGATTCCCCTGTCGATGACGTCGGGCTCGCCCTTGACGCTGAGGACCATCTTTCCGGTGCCGTCGCCCTCGATCTCCGCCTTGAGGATGTTGGGGGTCAGGTCGAACTCCTTGACAAGGATGTATGCCACGGAGCCCTGCACGTTGTTCTCGTTGTAGCTGATCTTGTACTTCTTCTCCATGGTCATCACATCCACTCCTCGGTGAGACTCTTGAGCTTCGCCTCTCTCGGGAGGGCCCTGATGGGCTTGACTAGCTCGAACTCGCCGTTCTCCACCCAGCTCTTCAGCTCTCCCGCGACCTTCCTCGCTCCGCTGTAGGATGAAAGCGAGGAGGTCCTGATCTTCCTTCCCTCGTACTCGATGGATCCGGTGCGCAGCTCAGCGTAGTTGTAGCGCTGCATGCAGCTCCTTCCGGAGGGCAGGCTGTAGTCGGTGAGCTCGGCATAGATCTGCTCGTCGGTGATGCAGCATCTCTGCAGGATGTCCTTGTTCAGGATGGGGATGGGGACTCCGACTCCTACGGCCATGGAGATCCCGTAGCCGGTGATGTCCAGTCCGCGGACGTACTTCGCGTCCATCTGCCTCATGTCACCGATGAGGGCGAGGGTCCTCGCACCGCCGACGGGCACTCCGTTGACCTCCTCGGGGGTGGTCTTGAACTGGGTTCCCTGCCAGGACACGTATCCCTCTCCTCCTCCGAGGAAGATGTGGGTTCCGATTCCGATGGTGTCGCAGTGGGGGTCGTTGAGAAGGGGAGACAGCTGTCCCGCGGAGCTGTAGGTGGCGTTCTTCATCCTGGGAAGGAGCTTTCCCATGTAGGTGTAGATGGTCCTGCCGGAGGTGTTGGTGGCGATTCCGTAGTTCTGGTAGCAGTTGCGGGGGTTGTAGAGGTAGGCCTCGTTGATGTCGTCGAGGGAGATGTAGGTGTCGATCTCCTTCCTGACGTAGCAGTCGGTTCCGGGACCGGATGCGTGCAGGTGCACGGACTTTCCGGCGATGAGGTCCTCGATGACGTGGGCTCCTCCGTATCCTCCCTTGGGGTCCTTCGTGAGCGAGGTGGCGCCGACGTAGGTGTCGACCGCGGCCAGTCCTCCGTCGACGGGGACGTCGTTGAGGAGGATATCGGTCATCCTGATCGGCGGTGTGGCGTGTCCGAAGTTGAGGAACGCACCGGAGGAGCACATCGCTCCGAAGGTTCCGGTGGTGACGACGTCGACCTCCTCGGCCGCCTTCTCGATGCCCTTCTTCTTCACGACCTCCATGATCTCCTCGGCGGTGTAGACGACCGCCTTCCTGGAACGGATCCTCTCGTTGATCTCCTCATATGTCTTTGCCACGATAACACCTCACGGGCTCTTCCACCCGTGTTAAATAATATTAATCAACGACGACAATGTATATAAAACCTCATTCAGAAAATCATATTGGATATGTTGGAAATATTCTTTTATGATTATTTTAGTTTTGACGTAATAGCGCTGGACGGGTGTCCCAACCCGGGCATCGGAAGCTCTTGTCCGAAGGATGAAACGATGTCTGGGAAGGCGGAGGGATGTCATTCTCTGTCCCACTCTATGCCACAGATTATAAACCAGCAGTGCTTAGGGGGTCTCGTTAGGCTTGACCGGGGAGCTTGGCGTGCCCTGCACCTGCAAACGTCATCAGCAGGGGCGACTGTGGGGGGCGGCAGAGCTGAAGCGGCAAGCTCGCTTAGTGACAATGAGACTTTGTCCTGTAGAGTTGGTGTACCGTGAGTTTCAATCCGGAGGGATTGTCGGGCACGGCCAATCGGGGGGAACGGGTCAGGCCCTGACGGGAGCAGCCTTACTCTGAACTACTGACGTTTACGGGTTAGCAGGGTTGAGAATCGAGGCGATCAACTTGCGGCGGATGTGATGTCCACCACCATGTGCCTAACACTTCTTGTTCTTCATCAGTGGATCCTGAGGGATTCTCCGTCGCTTTCGAGACAGATGAAACAGTTCGAGCTCACATCGATGGTGAATCCGAATCTTCTGACATCGGTTCCGAGCAGGGTGTCGTTCACCTGGCGTATCTCCAGCTCGTGACGTCCCACATCGGTGTCGAAAGGCAGCGTCATCCCCTGTTTTCCGACGGACAGGTCCCTGCCGTCGATCTTGATCCCGAAATAGCTGAAGGTCCCCTTGGCCTTCACGGGGTTGGTGGGAAGGACGATGTTGACCCTCGCCCTCAATCCCTTGCAGGGTTCAGGGGTGGGCACGGTGTTGGCGGAGGTGCCGGTGGTGGACGCGGTTCCGCCGGAAATCCCGGAGACAGCACCATCGGCTGTCGTGCACTGGACGGTCCAGGTCAGGGCGAGACGTGTTCCGCAGTTCCTGCAGAATATCTGGTCCCTGAGTTCTCCGATGCTGACTGCTCCTCCACAGGACGGGCATTCGGTCTCGACACTGGTCATTCTTATTGCTCCTTGGAAAAAAGTGACTCCCCATGGCGGGGAGAAGTGATTTGGATCAGATCATCTCTGGGCGATGATGTAGATGACGTGCCATCCGAACTGGGTCTGGACGACGGTGAAGTCTCCGGTGTTGTATCCGAAGCAGACGTCCTCGAAGGGTTTGACCATCTGTCCGCGTCCGAACCAGCCGAGGTCTCCGCCGTTCCTTCCGGAGGGGCAGGTGGACCTTGCCTTGGCGAGTGCCGCGAAATCGGCTCCCTGCTGGATCTGCTGGTAGATGTCCATTGCCTCCTCGCGGGTCTTGACGAGGATGTGTGCTGCGCGTACTTGCTGTACCATGCCGACTGGATTGTCAGACTAGGTTAAAGGTTTTGGGTGCCGTCCGCCATATCATGCGGACGCGGACGGCAGTGGTCCTCAGTGGAGCCTGATCCTCGTCATCAGGAGGGGATGAAGCAGACCATCGCGGCAAGTGCCATGCCTCCATATATCGTGAGGTTGCACAGTCCGCCCTTCCCTTCATCGGATTCCTGTTTGTATCCAAAACACTCTGTTAATAGGCAATTTGTTCATACTTGCTTGTCTATAGTGTATGTTAAGTCGATTATTGCATCTTCGATTAGACATTTGAACACTCTACTTAATATACGTCATCGGCTTCATCAACATTGTTAACATGGCCAAACATCTGAACAAGAAGATCGGCTTCATCGCACTTGCGGCCCTTGTTGTCGTCTCCGTGCTGTTTCTCTCGCAATGCTCCTTCCAGAGCGTCACTCTCGCTCCTGGATCCTCAGGGGACTTTGTCTGGATCCTCGTCTCGTCCGCCCTTGTCTTCATGATGGTCCCCGCCCTCGCACTGTTCTACGGCGGCATGCTGCGCAAGCAGAGCATGACCTCCATCATGGCGCAGGTTCTCATCGACATCGTCGTGATGACCCTGATGTGGGTGATCTGCGGATTCACACTGACCTTCGGTTCTGACGGTGTCCTCATCGGAGACCTCAGCCACTTCTTCTTCAACGGAATGCTGGATGGGGGTTCACCCGACTCCAACAATGCCCTGGCCTTCGCGGTCTTCCAGATGATGTTCGCGGTAATCACCGGCGCCATCATCATCGGAGCCTGCGCGGAGCGTGTCCGCTTCGTGACGATCACCTGGTTCCTCGTGCTCTGGGGACTCCTCGTGTACGTCCCCGTCGCCCACTGGATCTGGGGAGGTGGATTCCTCTCAGCCTGGTTCACCGTCCTCGACTATGCGGGCGGAATCACCATCCACATCCTCGCCGGAGTCACCGGTCTCGCCCTGGCCTGGTTCGTGGGTCCCCGCAGGAGCAGCTCCAGGAAGGCACGTGCGCACAACATCCCCTTCGTGTTCTTCGGTGCCATCATGCTCTGGGTCGGCTGGTTCGGATTCAACGGTGGCTCGGGCCTCTACGCGGACGGTATGGCCATCCGTGCGATCTTCACCTCCCACCTCGCCGCGGCGGCGGGAATGGGTGCGTGGTGCATCTGCCAGTATTACTCGACCGGTCACGTCAACGTTCTCGGAATGGTCACGGGTGCCATCGCCGGTCTCGGATCCGTCACCCCGATGGCGGGGTACATCGACGCTCCCGCAGCCTTCGTCGTGGGAATAGTCGGTGGAATCCTCTGTTACTACGCCATCATCTTCATGCGTTCCAGGAAGAACATCGACGATGCCCTCGATGTCTTCGGTCTGCACGGAGTGTCCGGATTCTGGGGCTCCATCGCCACAGGCATATTCGTGTCCGGTGCCTACACCCCCGGAGGGGTCTGCGGACTCGTCTACGGTGGTGTCGACCTCTTCATCGGGCAGGTTGTCGCCAGTGCGGTGGTCGGAATATACGGTTTCGCGGTGACCTACGCGATCATCTATCTCCTGTCACGCTTCATGGCCGTCAGGATCCCCGAGCAGGAGGAGTCCATCGGACAGGACATAGTGGAGCACGGAGAACCCTCCTACTCCCTCTGAAAAACCCCGGCCCCCTCGGGGGCCTTCATCCATTCTTTCCACAGTTCAAAAAAGCGAGTCGTCATCCCTGTTGGACTTACCCTCGCTCACGAGGGACGGCTCCATGTCGAAGGTGCCGAACTCGATGCGGTAGGCGGCGTCTCCGCTCACGTCGATCCTCGTGGTTCCCGAGGAGCTTCCCCTGCGCTGGGGGACGGTGACCTCCACCTCGTGGGGACCGTTCATCAGTTCGAAGGTCATGCTTCCGCCGGTCTCGCATTCCCCTGCATCCCTTCCGTCGACCCTGAAGATGAACCTGTGTCTTCCGAGGAAGTTGGAGGAGCGTCCGCATCTGACGACGATCCTGTGCGGTGTCGCTGTCTCGCCCATGGGGAACAGGATGGTCCCGCAGTAGATGCAGTGGCATCTGGACTCCTCGTCATCGATCATCGTTGTGCGTTCGCAGCCGGTGCAGCGGAAGGTCTTGAATGCCATACGGAAGAAGTATGGATTTCACGTATTAGTCATATATCCAGACCTGGTGCACAGAGCAAGACCCGATTCGAAGTCTTCTTTATATCCTGTCATCCCATTTCAACATCCATGAGCTCTGATCTGATCGTTTTCGATTCGCCCGAATCAAGGGAGCGCTGTCTCGAGGACCATGTCCGCTTCCTGACATCCGTCGAGAAACTTTCCAATGTCGGCATCATAGTCAGGTCCGTTCTCATCTCCTCGGCAGATGATCTCGATCCCTCCTCGGAGGCCTACGAGATGATGGTGTCCGATGGTCCATCAATTCTTCCCCTGACCGTCTATGACGGAGTGGTCATCGAGACCTACGAGTATCCCTCCGACAAGGTCCTCGTCGACTATCTCGAGGTTCCCGACGGCATCCTAAAGGCGGAGCGAACGCGTCAACCCGCCGCCAACGACATGCCCTGCGTCTGCTGGGCACGCAACACCTACTGACCGTGAGCATTCTGTAAAAAATGCGCTCAGCGCCTTGGTCCGCAGGCACGCCTGAACGAGCGCAGGATGTCCTCAACGTCACTCGGATCGAATTCCGGCCCCCAGTAGAGCACCTCGTATGTTATTCCGAGCGAGGTGAACTTGTGCAGGGTGTCGATGAATCCGTTCCTGGAATAGAACGCGAGTTTCCTGTAGCGCGAGCTCACGAGCTTGTCATCGATGAGCGGTGCCTCGGTGCACAGGACGATCCTCTGTTCCGGATAGCTCTCCTTGATGAGGTCGAGGATCTCTGTGCCATATCCCCTGCAGCGCATGCTGTCGACCACGGCGAGGTAGTAGAG
>JAKSHU010000085.1 GCA_024399175.1 archaeon | reverse complement strand
CGGGGTCCTCGGTGTAGAGCGAGGCGGTCCAGGGCATCTCGGGGATCTTCTTGGTGACCGCCTTCTCGATGGCGTTGAGTCCCTTGATGTCCTCGGATGTCACGAAGGTGATGGCCTTTCCGGTCTTTCCGGCGCTGGCGGTCCGTCCGATCCTGTGGATGTAGGTCTCGGGATCGACGGGGATGTCGTAGTTGACGACCACGTCGACGCCGTCGATGTCGAGCCCTCTGGATGCGACATCGCTGGCGATGAGGACCTGCAGCTCCCCCTGGGAGAACTCCTTGATGATCCTCTCGCGCTTGTTCTGACCGACATCGCCGTGGATGCCTTCGACATCGAACTCGTCCCTCTTCAGCTTCCTGGTGAGATAGTCGACCTTGCGCTTGGTCCTGCAGAACACGATCATCTTGGGATATCCATCCTCGATGAGATTCATGAGCTCGTCGCGCTTCGAATCGCGGTTGGTCATGACGTAGTACTGCTCGGTGAGGTCGGTGGTGGGCTCGTCCTTGGACACAAGGACCTCCTCGTGGTTCACCATGTGCTTCACTGCGAGTTTCTTGACCTCCTCGGGCATGGTCGCGGAGAACATCATGGTCTGCCTGTGCTTGGGCACCTTGGACAGGATCATGTTCACGCTGGGTGCAAAACCCATGTCGAGCATGCGGTCGGCCTCGTCCAGAACCACGATGGAGATCTGGCTGAGGTTGATGACCTTCCTCTCGATGAGGTCTTTGAGTCTTCCGGGGGTGGCAACGACTGCATCTGCCCCTTTCTTAAGCTGTTTTGCCTGGTTCTCGATGTTCACGCCGCCATAGATAGGGATGCAGACATGCCCGCTATACTCCGAGAGTTTCTCCAACTCTTCGGAAACCTGCGAAGCGAGCTCCCTTGTCGGCACGAGAATCAGGGAAGTCGGGTCGCTGGATCCCGACTTAGTCCTGGATAGGATGATGGATCCGAAGGTCCCGGTCTTTCCGGTTCCGGTCTGGGCCTGCGCGAGGAGGTCTCCTCCTCCGAGTCCGACGGGAATAGCGGCTGCCTGCACCGGGGTGGGCTCCATCCATCCTGCGGATCTGACGGCTTTCAAAACGTCTTTTGAAATACCTAGATCCTCAAATCTGCTTTGCGTCATTCTCATTCACTTTGGGAATAGAAACTTAAAACGGTCCGCGACGGCCGCGGACATTTAACGTTCCGCTAGAGGCGTATAAATCGTAGTTTATAAACTGTCGCACGCGCCATATAGACGCGTGCGTAAGGAGTTTGTGTCAGGGCTCAGAGACGAACCGCAAATCTGTCAAGATGGAGCAATTTGCCCACACAGGCCCTCTCACAGTGCCTGCAGGCGGTTCCCGCACATCTGTCGGATGCGACGCGTGCGATGCTTCCTCCCTCGACGGGGTCCAGGGAGATGGCCTTCTCGGGACACCTCTTGACGCACTTTCCGCAGAGGATGCAGCCCTCGACCTTTCCCTCGAGGAAGGTTCCGGACTCCACGGTCCTGACGGGGGCCTTCTCCGTGTCGGGAAGATCTGCCTTGGCGAGCTTCTGGACCTCCACATCCTCGCTGATCTCTCCGAGGGGAGGCAGCTCGGACATGGAGAGCATGTCGTCGTACATCGACATGGGCATTCCGGTGCACCAGACGGAGTACTCGATGGCGTAGATGGCCTTGAAGACCTCGGAGGTGGCGAACATGCAGTGCTCCGCCTTCAGCTTCTCCGCGAACTTCACGAGGTTCTCGAGACTCTCCTGTCCCAGCGCGAGCCTGCGTGCCATCTCGATGGAGGTGTTTCCGAACTGGACGAGCTTCTTCGCCCCGGGAACGACCATTCCGATTCCGAGCGCCTTGACCGCGTCGACGTAGAGTCCGGACGCACCGGACATGTAGGCGGTCTTGATGTCCCCGGTCCACATTCCCGCGGCGTTGAGGAGCGTGAGGAATCCCGCCCTCATCGCACCGATGGCCTTTCCGGCCTCGTCGACATCCTTGGAGGTGAGGTCGATTCCGTCCTGGAGATGGAGCCTTCCGTCCTCGGTGTTGATCTTGGGAGGGGTGATGATTCCGGACTTGATTCCGCAGTACAGGGCGGCGACGGTTCCGGTTCCGGTTATTCCCACGGCCCTCTGCGCACCCTTCCTCTTGGATTCCCCGGTCAGGGGATCGACCAGGTCTCCCTCGGCGGAGATCATGGACTCGTCGAGGACGGTGCAGGTCCATCCGCCGTCGGCGAGGTTGACATCGGAGATCGCACCGGGGGCTGCGAGCATTCCCCTCTCGATCTCCTGTCCCTCCATCGCGGGACCGGCCGCGGCCGATCCGGTGTAGATCCTTCCGTCTCCGCAGATGAGCGCCATCTCGGCATTGGTTCCATAGTCCACGACGAGGCAGGGCTCCTTGGCGTCCGCGACACCGGTGATGAGCAGCATCGCGATGGCATCCGCACCGATCTCGTGCCTGACGGCGGGAGGAATGATGACCTCCGCGTCGGGCATTCCGATGAGACCCATGTCGGAGGCCTTCAGGATCGCTCCGTTCCTCTCGACCTTCTCGATGCCGAGGGTCTTCAGCATGTTCTCGCCCGCGTAGGCGAGGTCCCTTATCTCGATGTTCTGGAACAGGGACATCTGGAACGTGTTTCCGCACACTCCGACGCGCCTCACGCAGGAGAGGTCGATGCCCAGGGATGCGAAGAGCTCGTTCGCACATTTTATGAGAAGCTTGTTGGCGGCATCCCTTCCGGTCTGGATGGCGAAGTTGACGTGATCGATCACGTTCATTCCGGGGATGGGGTGCCTCTGAGTAATCGCGGTGGCGAGCGTGGCCCCGCTGTCCAGGTCGATGGCCTGGCAGCGGAGACCGCTGGTCCCGATGTCAAGGGCGATTCCATAATTCGGCATGTTCCAGACATCGGATTACCAGTATATTACTGAGGGTATGAACCTGTTCGATTCACCCCTCAGCCAGAAGTTTCAGGACTCAGGAGAGGTAATCCGCGAGGGCCTGCAGGTTGGCGTCGGAGGTCTCGGGAGGCACACCGCACTCGGGAGTGATTATGCTGAATCCGAGCTCGTCGGCGGTCCTCGCCCTCTCCCTGACGATTCCGGGATCACCGAACATCAGGTGCTCGACGGGACTGATTCCACCGAGCAGCCTGGTGTGCCTGAGGACCGTCTCGGCGCAGAACTGCTGGTCGTACATGGTCTCCACAGACAGACCGCTCTCGCCCAGGGAGGCGAGGTCCTCCAGGATGGGCTGGGTGTCACCGCACACGTGGAGCGTGCAGTAGGAGTTCCTCACGGATCCCACGAGCTTGGAGATGTTGGGTGCCGAGAAGCTCTGGAACATCTCGGGAGTCAGGATGTCCATCGCGGCCTCGCAGACGATCTGGACGTCATCGGCCTCCTCGGACAGCACACGGGCGTATCCCGAGAGGAGCTCGGCGCTGCGTCCGACCCATTTGGCGGTGGATTCCTCGTCCATCATCGCGGCCATGAGGAAGTCCTCCATTCCGAAGAGCTGTGCCACCAGCTCCACGCCGTCCTCCATTCCCGCGATGCGGAAATGCTCCTCGTCCCTTCCGATGATCCTCAGCGCATCCAGGATCACTCCGATGCGGCCCCTGCCGCTGACCTCCTCGAAGGAGGGGAAGTCGGGGATGTCGGTGAAGTCGTATCCGTTGCGGAAGGGTGAGTCTCCGATCATGGGCTGCGACTTCCTCGTGCCGTAATCGACGACCGCACCCATGACCTCGGGCATGATGGTCAGGCAGAACGGCACCTTCACGGTGGGGAACCCGTACCTGCGGGGGAACTCGAGAGCGAGTCTCGCCATGAGCTCGGCATCGCGGTTGGCTTCGGGCCAGGCGGCACCGCAGGCATCCATCTGGGACAGGGTCCCGGTCTGGGTGAAGACTGCGGCGGGCGCGTGTTCCAGCTCCCTGCCGTCGAGGGCATCGAGGATCATCGTCTTCTTACACATGGTAACCGGATGTCCCGACACGTTCTTAATAGATGGTCCGAACTGGTTCGATACATACTACCTGGGTCTTCGCCCCTGTTGGAGCAATGGTCCCAATTGGCCTGGTTAGTAATCTCTTTCAAATACCCCCTGTCGGATTTCATCACCATGACCACGATCAATGGATTCCTCTTCATGCCCGAGAGATGGTCCAGCAACTACTTCGAGAACGTCGACGTGGAGAAGGACCTCAGGAGGCACCTCACCACCGTCCCCGGAGAGACCATCAACGTCAAGCGCGCCAAGGTCAGGAGCTAGAACAACCCCGACGGCACCGTCGACTGGGAAGGCTACGTCTGGTACACGGACTCCAGGAGCGGATCCCCCTCCGTCGTCCCATACGGCTACGACAGGAACCACTACGCGGAGAAGCTCATCCGCGCCCCCGCTCTCTTCAGGGGCAGGCTCTTCTTCGAGATGGACAGGGAGTCCTTCCAGAGATGGAAGCAGACCACCTACATGAGCCAGATCAAGAACATCTCGCTCATCGACGAGGGCGGCAACGACCTGAAGGCACCCGGAATCGTCTACCCTGCGGACTGTCCCTTCAAGGACGCCCAGTGAAACCACTCTGGGGTCGGAAGACCCCGCCTTTTCATCACAATTCGCCAAGTTCCATATACTCTGGCGCCCATCCCGGGAACATGGCAAACGAAGACGACAAGAGTGTCGGACAGAAACTGGAGGAGCAGCTCCTCTGCAAGCCCAAGCCCCTCGGTGAGGTCAACCACGACCTCCTCGACGAGGCCAGGGAGTACGGCGAGGAGTACAAGAGATTCCTCAACAACAAGACCGAGCGCGAGCTCGTCGACTACACGGTCCCCCTCGTCAAGGAGCTCGGATACAAGGAGTTCGTCCCCGGCACCCAGTACAAGCCCGGAGACAAGATCTACTTCAACAACCGCAACAAGAACCTCATCACCATGACCTTCGGAAAGAGGCCCCTCGTCGACGGAGTCAGGATCAGCGTCGCCCACGCCGACAGTCCCCGTCTGGACTTCAAGCCCAACCCCCTCTTCGAGGCGGACGACATGGCCTACTTCAAGACCCACTACTACGGAGGCATCAAGAAGTACCAGTGGACCACCATCCCCCTCTCCCTCCACGGTGTCGTAACCCTCACCGACGGAACGAACGTCAAGGTGACCATCGGAGAGGACGATGACGATCCCTCCCTGTGCATCACCGACCTCCTCATCCACCTCGCGTACGACCAGGTCCAGAAACCCGCCGCCAAGGTCATCGACGGAGAGCAGCTTGCACGAGAAGTACGGAATCACCGAGGCGGACTTCCGCTCCGCCGAGCTCTGCGCCTGCCCCGCCTTCCACCCCAAGGACCTCGGACTCGACAGATCCATGATCGGTGCCTACGGACAGGACGACAAGGTCTGCTGCTTCGCGCAGTTCAAGGCCGAGACCGAGATGACCGACCCCGAGTTCACCTCGATGATGGTCTTCGCCGACAAGGAGGAGACCGGATCCGACGGACCCACCGGAATGAGGTCCGTGTTCTGGAAGGACTTCCTGGAGGACGTCGCGTCCGCCTGGAACTATCCCATCAGGCACGTCCTCAGGAAGTCCCTCTGCCTCTCCTGCGACGTCAATGCCGCCGTAGATCCCGCCTGGCCCGAGGTCTTCGAGAGCAGGAACTGCTCCTACCTCGGAAGGGGACCCGTCGTCTCCAAGTACACCGGAAGCAGGGGAAAGTACTCCACCAACGACGCCTCCGCGGAGACCATGGGATACCTCAGGAGCATCCTCGACGAGGCCCAGGTCCCCTGGCAGGTCGGAGAGCTCGGAAGGATCGACGTCGGAGGCGGAGGAACCATCGCCTCGGAGATCTCCATCCACAACCTCGACACCATCGACATGGGAGTCCCCGTGCTGTCCATGCACGCCCCCATGGAGGTCACCTCGAAGGTCGATGACTACCTCCTGTACAAGGCCATGAAGGCGTTCTTCACCTGCAAGGTCCCCAAGGACTTCTGAAAACATCAATCGAGGGGGCCCTCCCCCTCCACTTCTTTGAGATACTATGGCTACCATCGAAGACTTCGACAGGCTCGACATAAGGGTCGGCACCATTCTCGAGGTCGAGGAGTTCCCCAAGGCCAGAAAACCCGCCTGGAAGCTCACCATAGATTTCGGAGCGGAGATCGGTGTGAAGCACTCGTCCGCACAGATCACGGCACTATACTCGAAGGAGGACCTTGTCGGCAGACAGGTCATGGCCGTGGTCAACTTCCCGCCCCGCCAGATAGCCGACTTCATGTCGGAAGTCCTCACGCTGGGACTGATGTCCGATGACGGTGTCGTCCTCATCGGACCCGAGAGAAGGGTCGAGAACGGCCTCAGGCTCTGCTGAACGGACTCAGGACAGGAAGCCCTTGCAGCGCTCGTAGATGGACTCCGCCGCCCTGGCGCACACCCATCCGTCCTCCACCTCGATAGGCTTGAGATTGAGGGCCTGTCCGATCTCCTCCGCCTTGCGGTTGAACCTCTCCGTGTCGGCGAAACCGGTGTCGAGCTTGAGGATGTACTCGTAGTGTCCGATCTCGAACAGCCATCTCATGAAATCCATCTGTCCGTGGATGCCGAGCTCCTCGAGGGTCTCCTCAGGGATGTTCTTGAGCTGTTCGGCACCGTCGCCTGCCGCGACGAAGTCCACCCAGTTCTCCGCGATGGCGGGAGTGAGATAGAACATGCCCGTGTACCTGCGCTCGAGATCCCTGTACCTGGCGGAGCTTCCGACCGCGATGGAGACACAGTCGTCGCACACCCTGCCGTCGTCCCCTACGAAGACCGCGGTCGGCTTGAATCCCTGCCCCTCGGCCCACTTGGGAATGTCCCAGCCGTAGTTGCCGCAGATCCCGTAATAGATTCCGAGGGCATCCACGAAAGGCTGTATGTCCCTCACCTGGGACTCGATGTGGGCGCGCAGCTTCTCGGGCTCCGCATGAAGACCCAGGTTGTTGGTCTTGATGACCACGTTGAGGATGCTCCTGTCGAACTCCACACGTCCCTCGTCAAAGTCCCTCTCGGGGACGACGTCGAAGGTCGCACCGCGTTCCGTCAGTTTGGAGCGGATCCCGTCGGAGAAGTCGTTGTCCAGGAGCACTATCCTGCCCACATCGGCATCCCTGCACAGATAATAGATGAGCTGATCGTCGTTCATCGGACAGATGATTATTCCTAGCTTGAGGTTGCCAGTTATTGGGTAACTGGCACTAGGGAATGACTTAATTTTCCAA
>JAKSHU010000084.1 GCA_024399175.1 archaeon | reverse complement strand
ATCCGTCGGACGTCATGTCCTATGATGCATAAGGGGGCCGCCGCTATGATGAAAAACGCCTCCCGCAGGGGCAGTGGGCTGAACCTTGAGGTGATCTGGAAGGTCTTTGGCATCGCCTTCTTCGTCTACATCGACGGGATCTCCGAGAACCCCTACATCATCGCATCCTTCGGAGCCACCGCGATTCTCATCTACGGTGCGCCCAAGGCTCCCTTCTCCAGACCGAAGAACGTGTTCTTCGGACATCTCTTCTCGGCGCTCATCGGCGTGACGCTTGCCATCATCGCCGACATGCTCGGTATCGCAGGCGACGGGCAGTGGCTCTTCGCGGGTCTTGCCGTGGCCACAGCCATCGTGACGATGATGCTCACCGGCACCATCCACCCTCCCGGGGGCGCCACCGCCCTCACCTGCGTCCTGTCGGGATTCACCAGCTACGTGTACGTGGTCAGACCCGTGATGCTGGGTATAGTAGTGATGCTGGCGATCGCCTGGTGTGCCAACCACCTCCGTGACAGGTTCACAAAATTGGATTGAACCCAGCGATATTAGTATATATCCAACTGCGATACGTCGTGTTTATGAAATCAACCTCGGAGAGGCAGTCCCAACCCGGTATTGGTGTGATGGTTGCCCTCCTCACATGCTCCATGTTGATCCTCATGGGCGGAGCCGCCGTGGCACCCGGACTTCCCAGGATCAGTCAACACTTTGCCGACAGCGGTGACCTCGTCTCGTTCGTGATCACCCTGCCCCATCTCTCTGTCGCACTTGTCGGATTCCTGATGGGAATCGTGTCCGACAGATTCGGAAAGGTCAGGACACTCCTCATGTCACTGGCGATCTTCATCATCACCGGAGTCGGTTCCTATTTCCTGGATGACATCGTGTCGATCCTCGTCCTCCGTTTCCTCCTCGGTTTCGGACTCGCGGGAATCGTCTGCACTGTCACCTCCCTCATCGGCAGTTATTACTCCGGCCCACAGAGGGCCAGGATGCTGGGACTCCAGTCTGCCGCGATGGGCGTGGGCATCCTCATCCTCGAGGTTCTCGGAGGCACCCTCGCGGACATCAGCTGGAACGCACCCTTCCTCGTGTACCTCATCGCGGTGCCCTTCGCGCTCCTCGTGATAATCTTCATTAGGGAGCCCTCCGCGGAGGTGGAGGAGAGGATCGAGGCCGACGGATCCAAGGGAGACGTCAGGATGCTCGTCACCGCCTACATCGGAATCTTCGTGGGAATGATCGTCGTCTTCACCGTCCCCACTCAGATGCCCGCATACATGGAGAACGTCCTCGGTGTCTCCGCGGCGATGATGGGGCTGTTCCTCGGATTCCACGGACTGGGAAACGCCACCTTCAGCCTCCTCCACAGGAGGTTCAGCCAGAGGCTGTCCCCTCTCCAGCTGCTCATCGGCGCGTTCCTCCTGCTGACCCTCGCACTCTCCCTGCCCAAGGCACTCGGGGACGCCGTCCCCGTGGGAATCCTCACGCTCATCATCAGCGGATTCGCGATCGGACTGATGGTCCCCTCCGCAGTAGGATGCGTGATGAACGCCTCCACTCCCGCGAACCGCGGAAAGATGATGGGAATCTATGCGGTGTTCCTCAACATGGGACAGTTCGGCGTGTCCCTGATGGTGCTCCCCGTGCTGTCCTTCACCAACAAGCAGTATCCCGACATGTTCGTGATCTTCTCGGCCATCGCACTGGTCATGGCCCTCGCGCTCACCGTCGTGATGCTCATGAACAGAAGGCGCTCGGCCTGCTGAATATGACGAGGGTGCGTCCCGTCACAAGGGACGTCCCTCGGAAAATTATGGCTCTTCGGGATTGAGGGCAGAATAGGCATTTTGGACCTGGTTCAGAATTGATTAAAACGGGGCGTGGTGTTCTTCGATTTGCAGAAAGAGGAAACACCACATGTTCCCACATCAATTCCATGGTTTTAGTGTTAGCGATAGAGAAACACCAGATTGTCGCGTGATACGTGGTCAATTGAGACTGTCCTCCCGCTGGATCGTTCTAGGGAAGAAGGTGTCTCGCACGAAGGAGGAATATTCCGATCACGGAACCTCGTTCCGTGAAGTGGTTGATTCAGATGAACTGGACAAACCTGGTTCATTAGGCAGTTCGACGGTATTCGTGACCGCCCGGCCCGGCCTATGGCACTGCTGCCCCGAATGCGGGGCAGCGTGCAAGCCCATATGTTACAAGGAACGCAGATTGCACCATCTGCCCGACATGGGGGATCAGTGCATGATAATAGCCAGGATACCCAAACTCCTGTGTACGTATTGCAGACGGAAGATGATGGTCCCGTTTCCTCTGGCTGAACCTCGCGTGTCATTCACCAGGATGCTGGCGAGATCTGTCATGAGCGGACTGAAACATGATTCCCGCACCACTGTGGCACAATCGTATGGAATCTCCACCGATGTTGTGGATGGAATTCTCGACAAGCAAATGAAGCTGGCATTATGCGAACAGGATTTGTCCGGAGTCTCAGGAGTCTATGTCGATGAGCTTCAATTCGGACACGGACACGACTATGTGAGCATATTCATTGACCAGAACCACAAGGCAATCTTTGCCTGCAGAGGTCATGGGAAGGATGTCCTGGAACGTTTTTCGGATCATCTTATGTTGCAAGGTGGTGATCCCCTGAACATTCGTATCTTCAGTGCCGACATGAGCGGCGCATATGAAGCAGGAATCAAGAGATGGTTCCCCAATGCCAGGCTGGTCTGGGATCGCTTTCACCTCGTGAAAGCGATCAACGATGCCGTGAACGACGTGCGGAAGAGACTTGTACATCGTGCCAGAGGGGTCCGTCTGGCACAGGTGAAATATGTTGTCCTTAGGAAAAAGGACAACATGGACGAACAACAGCTTGGAAGATTGGCTGAGATCCGATTGACCTGTCCGGAACTGGCACTGGCATTCGACATGAAGGAGGCATTCTGCAACATAATCATGACCAGGGACCCGGAAAAGATGGCTCTCAGACTGCTTGACTGGACATTGTGGGTGATGGACGAGGGTCCGAAGGAATTGGTGAGAAAGGCTGAACGCATCGTCATGAAGATGGATCTGATAACGAACTGGGGAATCCATCAAGTCAGCAATTCGGTCAGCGAAGGCATAAACAAGAAGGCTCAGGATACCCGCAGGCAGGCCTACGGGTATCGCAACGCGCAGAACTTCTTCCAGATGATCCTGCTACGTCAGGGGAGATTGAAATACAGATTCTGAACCAGGTCCAAAATGCCTATTCTACCCTCAATCCCGAAGAGCCAAAATTATCCGGGGGATTCCCCGGAAAACAGTTTCAACGTCTCTTCTTGTTGTCGGGCTTGTAAGCCTTGAGATACTTGACGACGTCCGCGTCCCTGTCGGTCCAAGCGGGGGTCTCTCCGGACTCGATGTAGTCCCTGTACCACTGCTCGGCATAGGCCATCGGCTCCTTCATGTCGGGCTTGTCCACCTTCACAAGATAGGTGTTCTCAGGGGTGGGGACCCAGAACGCAGGCCTGTCGTAGTCAGCATCCTCGAGGAATCCCACTGCGAAGATGATCGCGTCGAGGTCGGACAGCTCCGCATACAGTCCCGCCTGCATCATGTAGGAGGGAGGGATGATGGAGACATTCCCGTTCTCGTCGAGCCACTTGGATTTGTCGTGCGAGGTCTTGATCTCGAGGATCGCCATCCTCTTTCCCCCGTATGCGACATATCCGTCCACGAGTCCGCCGAAGAGCTTGTTGTTGTGGAAGTGGTCGTATCCGCAGAGCTCCTTCTCCACTGGCTCCTCGATGACTATGGGAGTGCCCTCGGGGATGCCCAGAAGAGAGGGGAGCATGCGGTCGGCGTTCTTCCTCACATACGAGCGGATCTTGGGCTCGAGGATGTTTCCCGCCTCCATGTACTTGTTCGTCTTGTCACCGGGGTAGAGGCCTGCCATCTCGCAGGCGATCTTGAACGGGGTGGAGAGCTCGCTGAGACCGAGAATGGGGCCCAGTTTGGTACCGGAGATCTTCTTCCTCCGGTAGAGATCGAATATGACCGTCCTGGAGTCATCGTCGATCTCGATGATGTTGATCCTTCCGTCGAATGCCATGCTCACTGATGTCGCTGCTGAGTCATAATGTTTCGGCAAGCGCAGACCTGCTAACTGCACTCTGACCATTGATAAACCCTCTCCGTGGATGCTCACACATGTCATTGAAACACGGAAGACAGAAGGACCGCATGTCACCCGGAGACGCATCACTGTCGAACAACACGCTCACCATATCCTGCGAAGGGTGCGAGAATCTTCCCGACGCCTGCGGCAGGAACTGCATCAACTGCATCTGCGACGCCATAGTCCGCGAGGGCACCGCGGAACGGATAAGGCTCCTCTCCGGAAGGGACATCGACATATCGGGAGCCTCCGCCGAGATACTCTGCGACCTCGCCAAGGTCAACAGGCCCATAACCGTCATCCCCTCAGGAAGGAGATGCCTCAGATGCCCCCGCTCTCCCGCCAAGGTTCTCGAGGGCGTCTGGGCGGAATTCCCCGATCCCTCCTTCACCTCGGCCTGTGCCAGACTCTACACCGACAGTAGGGACGGACCCGAGTGCAACGCCTGCATGCAGAGGACCTACAACGCGCTCACGATGGCCGAGACCGAGATGAGAGCTATCAGGGAGAAGGCTGAGAGCATCGTCCGCGGAGCAGGAGGTGCCCACTGATGTTCGGAAGAAGGGAGAGTCCCCGCGGAGGCTGGGGAGGACCGATGCCCGCGATGCCTGATGCATCCGCACCGTTCATTCCCGGAGGGACCAGTGTTCCCGCCCCGACACCTGTCACGCCCAGGAGCACGTTCATGGAGAACCTCAGGAGGATCGTGACCTCCGACACCCGCACCAAGCCCCGCTACGCGGACTGCTGGCTCATCGGCAACGTGGGACAGCTTGACATCATCACCGAGTACGACACTCCCAGCGGGCACGTGGTCATCGGCACCGCTGCGGACGGGGAGACCGAGTACAGCCTCGCCCCCACAGAGTACGCCTGTTCGGATGCGGTCAACGGCATCATCATGGCCGCCATCGAGGAGATCAGGGAGGAGTACAGGAGGAACGGGGGCCGCTCGGACAGACTCTACATCAACGGACTCACGCGCGAGATCCTCAGCGAGCATTCCGAGAGCCTGATGATGGCCTGCGCGGGAAGCACCCAGGCATACGAGGCGCTCCTGGGGAACATATGCGACATCGCCTACCGCTACACCGTGGGACTGGGGATATTCGACGTCCTCCTCACCGATCCAAGGCTGGAGGACATCTACAGCGACGCACCCTGCGACAGGAACAGGATCCACGTCACCCTCTCGGGCATCGGCGGGACCAACGGACACTGCAGGTGCAGGACCAACCTGATCGTCGAGAGGAGGGAGGTGATGAACCTCATCTGTCATCTGAAGAAGGAGAGCGGACTGCCGTTCAGCGAGTCCAATCCGGTGCTTGAGACCGACCTCAGACAGCATGAGGCGAGGTTCACCGTGGTCGGATACCCCCTGTCCCCGAACGGGGACGCCGTGGCCGTCAGGAAGCACTCCTCCAGCCCATGGACACTGACGAGGATGATCGCCAACGGAACCATCGACGCCCACACCGCGGGACTTCTGTCCTTCCTCGTGCAGAACCGTGCCACCTTCCTGGTCTGCGGAGCGAGGGGCGCTGGAAAGAGCTCGCTGCTGTCTGCACTGATGTTCGAGTTCCCCCTGTCCCAGAGGATCCTCACGATCGAGGACACGCTGGAACTTCCCGGGGAGAGGATGAGGAGTCTCGGATACAAGGTGCAGTCGATGCTGATGGACGACCGCATGGACGGAGACAGTCTCTCCAGGTCCGCGGAGATCCTCCGCATCTCCCTCCGTCTCGGCGAGGGATCGGTCGTGATGGGGGAGATCAGGGGATCAGAAATGAAGACACTCTACGAATCGATGAGGATCGGAAAGGCTGGGAGCTCCATCATGGGAACATTCCACGGGGATTCCGCCAGGACCGTGTTCGAACGCGTGGTGCATGACCTCGGCATCTCCCCGGAATCATTCATGGCCACGGACATCCTTGTGACCCTCGGTACTGTGAGGGACAGGAGGACGGGCGCACAGGTCAGAAGGGTCAACGAGTTCGTGGCCACGGCGGACCGCATCGGAGAGTTCATCGACATCTCCTCGGAGGTTGATTTCAACGCACCCGTGATGAGACGCGCACTGTCGACATCAGGCATGTCCGAGGAGGAAGCGAAAGAGGAGATCGTGGCGAGAGGAGAGATGAGGAGGATCCTCGCGGAGAAAGGGGCGGAGGACCCGAGGTTCCTCGACCCGGAATGGATCAACGTGGCTAACGAGTATGTCTCCAGGAACACCGGAAAGAGTGCGGAAAACATGGTGAACGGATTCCTCCTGAAACTGGGGCCCGAGGCGTGATCGATTCAATCGTCTGACGATTATGACAAATATTGACGAATGGACAACGAATAAATAGGCTCCAAAAGATGATGATCAAGGAGGATGAGAGGATGGAATCTAGAAAGGAACCGACCGAGGACTTCGCGAAGGGGGATTTCACATCACCGAACGTGGAGGAGGTTTCACAACGTGGCGAGGCGTCAGGCCAACACATCGGTGCTTCAGAGACACGTCGCTTCCTGCAGAGGGTCCACTCAGGGAACTATGAGACCGCCACCTCGCTGGAACAGGATCTGACCTTCGAGACCACCACCCGCATCTTCAAAGAACATTTCTTGGACCTGGAGGAAGGGCGGCAGAGGATTCTTGGCCTGACTGACGACGAGGGCTACACGAACCTGGCGTACATGCTGTCAGACCAGTTCACAGCCTCGATCAAGGTGGCCGCATACGTGGATGATTCTATGACTGCATTCGCTGCAAGGAGAATCTTCCGTGGTTCCGTGCTGGGTCAGCTGCGGGATGTCCTCGAGTTCATCGAACTCAACAACAGGCTCAGTTCCGAGATCATCGGATACAAGCGCCAGGACACATGGCAGTTCCCACCGACAGCGATACGCGAGGCGGTCATCAACGCGATAATACATCGTGATTATGCCATGGATGGATCCACAATTGTTCACATCCTCCCGGACAGGATATGCATCACATCCCCCGGTTCCCTCAATGAATGCTATTCCGCGGAGGATCTCAGACTGGGCGTCTCATCGTCAAGGAATCCCCTGCTTGCGGACGTGTTCTACCGCCTGGAATACTGCGAGACCTATGGTTCCGGCATCCCCCGCATCATCG
>JAKSHU010000083.1 GCA_024399175.1 archaeon | reverse complement strand
AGGGAATCGAACTCATCGAGATGCCCAGGAACAGGGTCAACTCCATGTGCTGCGGTGCAGGAGGAGGATACAAGGCTCAGTTCAACAACTTCGCCGTCAGGATCGCATCCGAGAGGGTCAGGGAAGCGGAGGCAACCGGTGCAGAGTACCTCGTCACCAGCTGTCCCTTCTGTGTCACCAACCTCTCCCAGGGAGCAAAGGCAATCAACTCCAAGATCAAGGTTGTCGATGTCTCCGATATCCTCCTGCAGGTCACCGCACCCGCAGAGGAACCCAAGGCAGAGTGAAACGCTAACTCCCGACCGGGCCCATTCTCCCGGTCGGACCATATTTTTCTGATATGCCCTTTGATTATCTGAGCCCGAAGCTCGTCGAGTGTCTGGCCTCAAGGGGAATAACCGAACCCACGGATCCTCAGAAGGATGCCGGACCGAAGATTCTCAATGGCAAGAACGTCCTCATCGTCGCCCCCACAGGTATCGGAAAGACCGAATCCGCGATTCTGCCCATCTTCGATATAATGTACAGGGAAGGCCACAGCCAAGGCATCGAATGCCTGTACATCACACCGTTGAGAGCATTGAACAGGGACATGCTGAAGAGGATGAGTTCCCTCGGTTCGGAACTTGACATCACCGTGGGAGTCAGACACGGAGACACGTCCCAGTCTGAAAGACAGCAGCAGTCCAGATCCCCTCCGAGAGTTCTGATTACCACTCCCGAGACCATACAGGTCCTTTTCACGGGAAAGAATCTCAGGGAACACCTGAAGAAGGTGAAATGGGTCATCATAGATGAGATCCACGAACTCGCAGGAAACGAGAGGGGAGCCCAGCTCGCCGTGGCACTGGAGAGGCTGACGCTCCTCTGCGGAGAGTTCCAACGCATCGGCCTTTCAGCGACCGTTGGAGACATCAAGGAGGTTCTGGGATACCTGTCCGGAAGAGACAGGGAGGTCATGCTGTGCAAGCATGACTCCTTCAGGGAGTTCTCGATAAAGGACGAGCGCACCACCCTTGACGAGAAGGACAGAGTCCTCACCGACAAACTGCAGAGCAATCCCGACATCCTGTCGGTGATGATACGCGCAAGACAGCTGATTGAGTCCGTCACATCCACCCTGTTCTTCGTCAACACCAGGGAGACAGCGGAATGGCTGGGTTCCAGATATCACATGTGGGACGACAAATTCCCCCTCGAGGTCCACCATGGTTCACTATCCAAGGAGATCAGGATGGACACGGAGGACCGGTTCAAGAACCAGGAGCTAGTGTCACTCATCTGCACCTCGTCCCTCGAACTCGGAATAGACATCGGCAGTGCGGACCTCGTCATACAATACAACTCCCCCAGGCAGGTGTCGAGAATGACCCAGCGTGCCGGCCGTGCGGGACACAGGGTCGGCGGAAAGATCAGAGCGGTCATCCTCGCCACCGCACCCGACGAGCTGCTGGAGTCGATGGTCGTGGCACGCAGATGCGAGGCCAAGCTGATGGAGTGGAGTTCCGGACGCATGAATCCGCTGTCCGTTCTTGCAAACCAGATCATCGCCATGACGATGGCAGGTGGCATCGAACCTGATGAGGCATATCGGCTGGTCCACAGATCCGCCCCGTTCTCCGAACTGGACAGGAAGACGTTCGATGACACGCTGGAACAGCTGAAGTCCATCAAGATGGTCCTGGACTACGATGGAGTCCTGAAACGTTCCAGAATGGGAATGGACTATTTCTACAACAACATCTCGATGATTCCCGATGAGAAGACCTACCTCGTGAGAGACATAGGATCGAGAGCGGTCATAGGCACCCTGGATGAGAACTTCGTCGCCACGTTGGAGTCCGACGAGGACATGGCGATGTTCATCGCGAAAGGGCGCACATGGAGGGTCATCGAGCAGCGCGAGGACGAGCTGCTGGTCGAGGAGGCACGTGCACTCGGAAATGTGCCAGCGTGGGTGGGTTCCGACATTCCCGTGCCCTTCGAGGTGGCGATGGAGGTCGGAAGACTGCGCCGCCTCAAGGAGTTCGACAGATATCCTGCGGATGCCGAGGCAGTCTCCAGGGTCAGGACATACTTCCAGGAGCACGAGGAGAAGTGGGTCATGCCCACCGATGCGATGATCACTGTGGAGACCGGAGACCGTCTCGCTATCATCAACTGCTGTTTCGGCAGCAGGGTCAACGACACCCTTTCCAAGATCATCTCCGCGCTGCTCATGGCCCGCATAGGGGAGAGCGTGGGAATCAGCACCGATGCGTACCGCATAATCATAGAGCTGCCCCGCAACCTGGAGAAGAACCTCATCGTGGACACGTTGAGATCACTCAAACCCGGAACCGTGGAGGCCTACTGCAGACTTACCGTTCTGAACTCGTCCTATCTGAAGTGGAGATTCATAAACGTCGCGAAGAAATTCGGAATAATCGAGAAGAACGCGGACAGAAGGTACGTCAACTACTCCCGCCTTTTCGAGATCCATCAGGGAACACCGGTGTACAACGACGCGGTCAACAAGGTCCTCGAGGAGGATCTGGACATACCCAACACGGAACTCGTGCTGAAACACATCTCCGAGGGAAGAATCAAGATATGTTCCAGCAGCATCTCGCGCATCGGACACGAGGGAATCACGGCCACCAAGGAGCTGATGCAGCCTGCACGTGCGGACCACGCGATCCTCACCGCCATGAAGAAGAGATTGGAGGACGAGGTCCTGTACCCATCCTGCATCCACTGCAAGTCTCAGTATAGGATGAGGGTGGTCAACATCCCCAAGAGGATAGTCTGCAGCAAGTGCGGAGGATTCATGGTGGCGCTGCTGAAGGACTACGAGAGGGACACTATCCACACATACGGCAAGGCAAAGACTGATCCCAAACAGAAGAACCAGGACAAACGCATCCTGAAGAATGCAAACCTCGTCAACTCCTATGGCGGAATGGCGGGAATCGTCCTTGCAGGCAGAGGCATTGGTCCCGAGGTGGCGGCCAGGATACTGGCGAAATCCCACGTGGATGAAGACAGTCTGCTGAGGGACATCATGTCCTCGGAGATCAACTATGCCAGGACCAAGCAGTTCTGGGACTGATCAGAAGTTCCTACCCTTCGCGACGAACTCGGGCTTGACCTCTTCCTTCTCCAGCTTCTTGGGCTTGACGTTGCATGTTCCAAGGAATCCGGAGGAGATGACATAGACCTCTGAGGAGGTGGGACGGGATGCATCGGGGGAGTGGACGGTAACCTTCTCGAACCTCTTCTCGAGCTCCTTGATGTAACCGTTGAACAGATCTCCCTGGAAGACCTTGGTGACAAGTTTTCCCTTCCTCTTGAGAATGCGGTCACACACATCGACCGCGTACATGCACAGTTCGATGGACCTTGCGTGATCCATGGAGTACGCTCCGGCGATGTTCGGTGCCATGTCGGATAACACGACATCGACCTTTCCTCCGACCATCTCGAGCAGCCTGATCATGGTGTTGTCATCAGTGATGTCACCGATGATGAACTGGACACCATCGAGAGGATGGATGTACCTGAGGTCGACACCGATGACCTGACCGGTCTCTCCCACGCACTCCTTCGCGACCTGGGACCATCCACCGGGACAGGCACCGAGATCGACTACAGAATCGCCTTCCTTCATGACGTTGAAACGCTCATCGATCTGCAGAAGCTTGAAGGATGCCCTAGAACGGTAACCCTCTTTCTTCGCAAGACGATAGTAGTATTCCCTGCGGCGTTCAGCCACCCAGCGGTCATGAAGATCGGACACGAGGCACACTATCTGTTCCTTTGATAAGAAAGTAACGTATGGCGGCCCCAATACACTCAGTATAAGCGATATAAATTAAAGGGGGAAGACATACGGCTTTCGATAACATGGCAGAAGGCTGGACATACTCAAAAGCCGGAGTGAACATTGACAAGAAATCTAGCTCCATCGGTTCCCTTGTGGATGAGCTAAAATTCAAGAGATCTGGATTCGGACAGATGGTTCACAAGGCCGGACTTTTCGCCAGTCTCATCGATTTCGGAGACAGGTACGTCACCCTCGCGACCGACGGTGTCGGAACCAAGCTCCTCATCGCGGAGGAGCTCGGAATCTGGGACACCATCGGAATCGACTGCATCGCAATGAATGTCAACGACACCATCTGCGTCAATGCGGAGCCCATCTCCTTCGTCGACTACATCGCCATCGACAAGCCCGATGACGAGCTCACCAGACAGGTCGGAATCGGACTCAACAAGGGTGCGGAGCTCTCCAACATGGAAATCGTCGGAGGAGAGATCGCCGTCCTTCCCGAGATGGTCAACGGACTCGACCTCTCCGGAACCTGCATGGGTGTCGTGGACAAGGACAAGATCATCACCGGCGAGACCTGTGAGAAGGGCGACCTCATCGTCGCACTCCAGGCATCCGGACTCCACTCCAACGGACTCACCCTCGCCAGGAAGGTCGTCGAGGCCAACAACATCAAGCTCACCGATTCGGTCCCCGGCCTGGCCCAGAGTATCGGAAAGGAGCTCCTCACCCCCACCCAGATCTATGTCAAGCAGGTCCTTGACATCACCGCCAAGCACACCGTCCACGGACTCGTGGACATCACCGGCGGAGGACTCAGGAACATCCTGCGCATGGCCAAGGGCCTGAAGTACACCATCGATGACCCCATCAAGCCCAATGCGATCTTCAACATCCTGCAGGAGCTTGGAAACATCAGCAACCAGGAGATCTACCAGACCTTCAACATGGGTATGGGATTCACCATCATCGCTCCCGAGGAGGATGCTGAGGCCATCGCACGCGAGAACCCCAACGCCAAGGTCGTCGGACGCGTCGAGGAAGGAAACGGAGTCTACTTCGCTCCCGAGAAACTCACTTACGATCACTACTGATCATCACGCCGGGGACCTCCCCGGCAATCTTTTGATTCATTCTCTGAAGGTCGCCATCAATCTGGTGACTGTCAAAATCAGACCCGCAGAGCAGGACTCATCTCGCCTTGGGACGGGCCACGATGGCGTACCTGTCCCCATCGAGGAATATCTCGAAGTTCTGATAGCGCGGATCCTGCTTGTACTGGTCTATGCGGGCAAGCACCTCGAAAAGTGTCAGCTCGGTGCTCTTGATGTCAATGAGAATCTCATCAAGCCCTTCCTCAGTCATGGAAATCCCTTGGATGCAAACGATTGAAAGACGCCCAGACGGACGAAATAGAGAAGTATGGTGCCTCCAGCCGGGTTCGAACCAGCGACCTCGTGATCTTCAGTCACGCGCTCTCCCAACTGAGCTACGGAGGCTTATTTTTCCCTTATCTGCTCAACCATTATAAAGTTGTGGGAGGGGGATTTGATCCCCCTCGGGGTTTATCACTCACTTGCCGGAGGTTCCTCTGCAGGAGCATTCAGTTCCTCGGCGTTGACCACGGGAACCATGGAAACGACCACGTCGTCATCCTTGAGCTCCATGATCTTGACACCCTGGGCGTTGCGGCCGGTCTGACGGATGGAGTCCACCTTGATGCGGATGACCTTTCCGGTCCTGGAGATGACCATCAACTCGTCATCGGTGCTGACCTTGCGGACGCTGACGACGGAACCGTTCCTCTTGGTGGTCCTGATGGTGATCACTCCCTTTCCTCCACGGTGGGTCTTCCTGTAGTCCTCGACGGTGGAGATCTTTCCGAAACCGTTCTCGGTCACGGTGAGCAGGAGGTCCTCAGACTTCACGACGGCCATGGAGACGACCTCGTCGCGGGGTGCAACGGTCATTCCCCTGACTCCCATGGTGTCCCTTCCGGTGGGGCGCACGTCGTCCTCGTCGAACCTGCAGGCGAGTCCTCCGGCGGTAGCCAGGATGACCTCGTCGTGTCCGTCGGTGACCCAGGTTTCGATGAGTGCGTCGTCCTCGTCGAGCTTGATGGCCTTGATTCCCTTGGCTCTGACGTTTCCGTACTGGCTCATCACGGTCTTCTTGAGAAGTCCGTTCTTGGTGCAGAAGACCATGTACCTGTCATCGGGGAAGTCGTTGGTCGGGATGATGTTGGTGATGGACTCTCCGGGCTGCAGATCGGGCAGCATGTTGATGATGGGCTTGCCCTTGGCCTGCCTGCTTCCCTCGGGGATGTTGTATCCCTTGAGCCACAGGATACGTCCGGTGTTCGTGATGAACAGCAGATAGGAGTGTGAGGATGCGACGAGCATGTTCTTCATGAAATCGCTCTCCTTGGTCTGCATGCCCGTCAGTCCGACTCCGCCGCGGGTCTGCTGCCTGTAGGTCCTCAGAGGCATCCTCTTGATGTAGTTGTCATCGGAGAGGGTGTAGACCATCTCCTCCTTGGGGATGAGGTCCTCGGCATTGACATCGAGGCTCTGCTTGTTGATCTGGGTGCGACGGTCGTCACCGTAGGTGTCCTCCATCTGCTTGAGCTCGTCCTTGATGATCGCATCGACCCTTGCGGGGGTGGCGAGGATGTCCTTCAGGTCGTTCATCTTGATGATGAGTGCGTCGTACTCCTCGCGGATGGTGTTGATCTCGAGTCCGGTGAGTCTCTGCAGCCTCATGTCGAGGATCGCCTGTGCCTGGACCTGGTCGATGGAGAGAAGCTTCTGAAGTCCCTCGTTGGCCTCCGCACCGGTCTTGGATGCACGGATCAGCTCGATGGTCGCATCGAGCATGTTGAGTGCCTTTATCAGACCGTCAAGGATGTGGAACCTCTTCTCCGCCTCGTTGAGGTCGAACTGCACCCTGCGGGTGACGACGTTCCTCCTGTGGGCGATGTAGTGCTCGAGGAGCTGCTTCAGTCCGAGGAGGGTGGGCTTGTTGTTGACAAGTGCCAGGTTGATGATTCCATAGGTGGTCTCCATCTGGGTCTTCTTCATCAGGTTCTCGAGGACGACATCGGGGATGGCATCCTTGTGGAGCTCGATGACGATGCGCATTCCCTTCCTGTCGGACTCGTCACGGAGATCGGTGATTCCGGTGATGGCCTTGTCCTTGACGAGCTCCGCGATGGCCTTGACGAGTTCAGCCTTGTTGACCTGGTAGGGGATCTCGTCCACGATGATGGCCACCTTGCCGTTCTTGATGTCCTCGTAGTGGGTCTTGGATCTGACCTTGATCCTTCCCCTTCCGGTGGTGTAGGCCTCCACGATTCCGGCCATTCCGTTGACGATTCCTCCGGTGGGGAAGTCGGGACCGGGAACGAACTCCATCAGCTTCGCGACATCCACATCGGGATTGTCGATGGTGTAGATGATGGCGTCACAGACCTCCCTCAGGTTGTGGGGAGGCATCTTGGTCGCCATACCGACGGCGATACCGTCGGAACCGTTCACGAGGAGGTTGGGGAACTTGGACGGCATGACG
>JAKSHU010000082.1 GCA_024399175.1 archaeon | reverse complement strand
TCTTCCAATTTCAGTTCGTCGAGCACTTTCATTTCGCCGGCGATGACCTTGGAGTCCGCCCTGTCGATGCACACGTCGACGATCCTCGAGAACGACCTGAACGAGGTCCCGAAGAACCTGTCGCTGAGCTCCCTGTCCCCGTGGGTGAAGCCCCACGCCCTGCTCCCGAGGTGCAGGTCGGCACAATGCACGAAAGAAAATCCACATCCCATGCGATGCGATTCTCGTCCTCGTTTATAAAGCAGAGCGGGGGGTCCCCGAAAGTGAGAATGGGAACCTGGACGTTTTCGCAACCTCATATTTATGCGATAATGCAATACCTCCATCATAGGAGTGCCCGCACATGAAGAACATCAAGAAGAAGGTCGAGGACGAGATCGCCGGAGGGAACATACACTGCAACAGCTCCTGTGCATACAATCCGTGCCATTTCAAGGGACAGAACTGCACTTTCTGCTACTGTCCGTTCTATCCCTGCCACGACGAGCGTCTGGGCTACGAGGTTCCCAGCGAGAAGCTCGGCTCGGTCTGGTCCTGCGAGGACTGTCTCCTCATCCACCGCGACTTCTTCGTGGAGGACGTGATGGGCACGATAGAGAAGGAGGGCCTCAAGGCCGGGGACCCCCGCATGAGGGAGGTCTTCGAGGACGCCGTCGGCAGGCTGTGGCGTCCCGGGAAGGCGGTCATGGTGGTCGGAGCGACCTCCGACGCGGGCAAGTCCATGACCGTCGCCGCACTGGGCAGGATCATGCTCAGGAGGGGCTACCTGTGCGCACCCTTCAAGTCGCAGAACATGAGCCTCAACTCGAGGGTCACCTCCAAGGGCCACGAGATCGCGATGGTGCAGATGCTCCAGGCCCAGGCGATGGGGCTCACCATCCCCGACTTCCACATGAATCCCATCCTGCTGAAGCCCAAGGGCAACACGATGTCTCAGGTGGTCGTCGAGGGCAAGCCGTTCGGGGACTATGACGTTCCCGGATACTACAACGACTTCGTCCCCGGCCCCGGAAGGGACATCGTCAGGAGGAACATCGAGTTCCTCAAGAACAGGTTCGACTACGTCATCATGGAGGGTGCCGGAAGCCCCGCGGAGATCAACATCTACGACAGGGACATCGCCAACATGCGTGCCGCCGAGATCGCCGACGCCGACTGCATCCTCGTGGTTAACGTCGAGTGGGGAGGGGCCTTCGCATACGCGATCGGCACCGTGGAGCTGCTGCCTACCGAGGACAGGGCGAGGATCAAGGGGATCATCCTCAACAACGTGAGGGGCGATCCCGAGAAGATGAGGTCCGGCGCCGAGGAGCTGGAGAGGAGATGCGGCATCCCCGTCATAGGCATCGTCCCCCATGTGGACGTGCAGCTCCCCCAGGAGGACTCCGAGGCGTTCAGGGGCGTCAAGACCCGCGGAAACGGATCGCTCCGCATCGCGGTCGTCAAGCTGCCCAGGATCGCCAACTTCACCGACATCGACCCGCTCTACACCGAGGACACCACAGTCGTGTTCGCCGACTGTCCCGAGGACATCCTCAGTGCGGACGCCATCGTCATCCCCGGAACCAAGAACACCGTGGATGATTACATGTGGCTGGTCTCCACCGGCATCGCCGACGCCATAAAGATGATGAGGGGCAAGGTCCCCATCCTCGGAATCTGCGGAGGATACCAGATGATGGGTGCGGAGCTCGTCGACCTCAAGGGCATCGAGGGCAGGGAGCCCGGCACCTACGCCGGACTGGGCCTGTTCGACAACCTCTCCTACTGGGAGAAGTACGACAAGAGGGTCGTCCGCGACAAGGCGGAGCTCGTCGACGGCGGAGGTGCCGTGGAGGGATACGAGATCCACATGGGAATGTCAGTCGTCAAGGAGAAGCCCCTGTTCAACATAACCTCGTTCGGAAGGAAGGGCGAGGTCGAGGGATCCGTCAGGGAGGACGAGATGCTCTACGGAACCTACATCCACGGCGTGCTCGACAAGCCCGCCTTCAGGAAGAAGTTCATCTCCCTGATCAGGAGCCGTGGAGAGAGGCCCGCGGAGAAGGTCTGCGAGACCGAGGACTACAACGCCTTCGTGGACAGGAACCTGGACCTCCTCGCCGACGCCTTCGAGAGTGGACTGGACATGAAGAGGTTCCTCGAGATCATGGGGGTGAGGGAATGAGGTCCATCCTCTTCCTCGGAACCTCCTCCGGTGCGGGAAAGACCACGCTTGATGCCGTCTTCTGCAGGTATCTCGCCCGCAGGGGTATGCGTGTGGCGCCCTTCAAGGCCTCCAACCTCTCCCTCAACTCCTATGTCACCCTCGGAGGGGAGGAGATCGGCATGGGTCAGGCGTTCCAGGCCTGGGCATCGGGACTGGAGCCCACCGGCGACATGAACCCCGTACTCCTGAAGCCCTCGGGGTCCGGAAGGATGCAGGTCATCCTGAGGGGAAAACCATACATGGACATCTCCCGCGACAGCGTGATGGACCGTGACGCGGTGATGGAGAAGGCGTGCGAGTCCTACGATAGGCTGATGTCCGAGTACGACGCGGTCGTCTGCGAGGGATCCGGTTCCCCCGCCGAGCTCAACCTTATGAAGACCGACATGGCCAACGTGGGCATGATGAAGGCACGCGGGGTGACCTCGGTCCTCGTGGCGGACATCGAGAGGGGAGGCGTGTTCGCGGCCATCTACGGAACATGGCTGCTGATCCCCGACGAGCTCAAGCCCCTGATGAAGGGATTCGTGATAAACAGGTTCCGCGGGGACGTCTCCATTCTGGGTTCCGGAATCGAGAGGGTCGAGAAGCTCACCGGAATGAGGTGCTACGGCATCGTGCCCTACGAGACCCTGAAGTTCCCCGAGGAGGACAGCATGTCCGAGATCGGAGGGTCCCTGGGAGACGGGGACATCCACGAGGAGTTCGTGAGGAACCTCGACAGGCTCATCGACTCCGCCGAGGCCGCGGGAGTGGACCTCGAGGGGCTCGCCAGGCTCCTCGAGGAGTGATCATCCGCCGGAGGCGACCTTGATAGCCTTCACGGTCATCCCGTCCGTGATCGGCGTGTCCATCGGGACGGGTCTTCCGTCGACGACGAAGAGGTAAGCGTCGGGAAGGCGACCCGCGTCTCTGACGGACTCCTCGATGGTCTTTCCGACCGAGGCCTCGATGACCTCGTTCCCTATCCTTATGCTGGGACTCATGGCACTTCATCATCGGTCCCGTATTAATCGGTTGGCCGGGACGTCCGTCGGACGGGAACAAGGTTTTAATGTGGGTGCCACTACCGAGCACGGATGTTCGAGGTGTACCTGACCCCCAACGGTCCCCTGATACTGGAGAATGAGCAGAAGATCCGCATAATGCATTCAATCTTTCGCGGAAACAGGACCTTCTCCGCCATCCAGAGGGACACAGGCTATTCCAAGTCCAGTGTGTACACCTTTCTGAAGAAGCTCGTGGCGGATGGATACCTCCGTGCCGAGTTCGAGGACCTCGAGGGGATCGACACCCAGTACGCGCAGGACTCGCACCTCGTCCTGACCTCTGTCGAGATCGACGAGGACCACCGCAAGATCAACCAGCCCTTCTTCATGGACGAGAGGTACCAGGACAACCTCGAGAGGTGGCTCTGGGGTTATTTCGTCTATTCCGGCCACTGCAGCGGCATATCCGTCGCCCCGCTCCTGGGGGAGGTGCTCTACGAGATCGGCAAGGTCGCAGGGGAGCTGGCCGACAGTGCGGAGGATCCCGCCCTTCTCGGACCCGTCATCGACATCCTGTCGAAATGCAGGTATGCCCAGGTGGTCCCGATCTCCCCCTCCAGGCTGACCCACAACATCACGATGCTCTTCAACGCGACCCGTCGCTCCACCGAGACGATGCTACGCGCCGTCATCTCGATGATGTGCGGATACCTGTCCTCCCGCACGGGCAAGGAGTACCACGTCTCCGACTGGTCGCAGTCTCCCGAGAACTACGGATGCGTGAACATATCCCTCGAGGAGACCGACTCCGTCCACGAGCGCGGATACCGCAGGATAGAGTTCAGCGAGGGCCCCGAGTGCGACTTCTCCATATTCTGGACCGGGGAGAGCTACGTCCCCGTCGTGGGTGAGACCTACAACTCCATCGTGCAGATGCTGCACGTCAAACCCTGCTCCTCGCAGCAGATCTCCGACGAGCTCGGCATCCCCCAGTCCACCGTCTCGGGATACCTCAAGGACCTGGAGAGCAGGAAGGTCATCATCTCCAAGAGGTTCCAGAAGAGGGTCGAGTACCGCCTGTTCGCCATCAAGACCTTCGACTGGAAGAACTTCGACCCCACCCACTACGACGATGCGCACGACATCGCGGTGAAATGCGTCAGGGATCCGGAGCACGCGGTCAGGTACTGGTTCCAGTTCTATTTCCATCTGCAACGCCTGATCGGCTTCGACTACGAGCTGCAGGCCCACTACTTCGGCAGAAGGGTCGGCATCAAGCTCCTCGAGGACTTCCCCGAAGACACTCCCGACAGGATATTCGACAGGCTCGTCCACGAGTCGCACAAGGTCCTCTCCGCGGACTTCGCGGTGATCTCCATCTCCCCTCTCACAATCGCACGTGTCGCTGATTACGACATGGACGAGTTCACCGCGAGCATCTACGCCACGGTATACGACGCGCTGTTCACCTCGCTCTTCTCGACCTATGTCAAGGTCCCGTTCAGGGTCAAGAGCTCGTCTGTCTACGGCGAGGGCAACAGGGGATACAGGGCCACCTACCTTCCCGACCCCACTCTGTAAATAGAGACACCTTATTAGCAGATGCGATGGTAAGCGCCTGTCCCTCCGAATCTGATCCTCGCCAGAAGGTGTCGGCCTTCGTTTCCGACATGTCGATCAAGTCCATCTCCGGACTGAGGGACGAGGGTCTCGACAAGCTAATGGAACTGGTGATGGAGGAGATCCGGCGCCAGGATCCGGAGGTCCGTATAATCATTCTCGACAGGGACTTCCTCTCGGAGCACGATGCCGTGATCGCCAGGGATCTCGCCAACTGCCTCTTCGACATGACGTTCGGGACCAAGAGCGCGATTTTCATGGAGGAGCACCTCCCGGTGATCAACTGGCAGGAGATTCTGCCCGTGCTCGACGTGGACGTGCATCTCTATCATGGTTCCCTCGCCTGTCGTCAGATCCCCTTGTGCGTGAGGATCGCCTGAGGTGGTCCGATGGTGGATTTCGGGACGTTCTCCGACTTCTCGCTTCCCGACAGGATACTCGTGCTTGACACCGAGACCACGGGTCTGAAGGGCGGAAGGCTGGAGTCACATCCGCTGATGGAACGGCTTCTGAGGAGTTCGCAGGATGTTCCGGACGAGGTGTTCAACGACATGGACTGGAGCATGTGCGGGGACCTCGTGGTCGAGGTGGGCCTGTGCGAGGTCGATCTCGTGGCGCACACGGTGCGGGAGGTCTACTCCTCGCTGGTGGGCTATGACATCACGTCGTGGACCGACGAGATGAGGTCCGCCTGGATATTCGAGAACTCGTACATCTCGCTCGACGAGGTGGCAGGTGCCAGACCCTTCACGGAGGTCAGACGCGACCTGGTGGAGATCATCAGGGGGAGACATCTGACCACATACAACGTCCAGTTCGACCTCGACCGGTTCCTGTATCGTTTTCCCTGGAACCTGAAGGGTCTCTTCACCGAGTGCAGGGACATAATGTTCTCGGCGACGGACTACTGCAAGCTGGAGTCCACGCGTCCGGGCCAGGAGTATCGCTATCCGACGCTGGAACATGCATATGAGAATGTGTTCGGGGGTTCTGATCCCGCGGGCATTGGTGATGATCCCGGACATAGGGCGCTGGTCGATGCGAAGGCGGCCGCGCACGTGCTGCTGGGTCTTCATGACAGGGGATGCTATGACATCCTCGACTACAGCGGAAGGCACGGACGCGCCTGATCACTCCTCGAGCTCCTTCCTGGACTCCTTCTCGAAGTTCTTGGTGAGGGTCTTCCTCACGTGTCTGTCAACGTAGTCGCTGAGGGGCTGCAGGATGCTGCTCTTGAGGATGACCATCGTCACCACGTACCAGATGACGGTGAATCCGATCAGGAGGGGCCAGACCTCGAACACGGGGAGGCTCTCTCCGATGTTGACGCAGACCTCGGGGATGCTGTAGTAGAGGTACATGAGTCCGTAGAGGAGGATCGCGAGGAGGGTGGGCTTCACATCCCTGTTGACATGCTCGTCGAGGTTGAGCCTCTTCACAAGGGGGAACAGGATGAGGAGCTCGGCGATTCCCGCCATGAGCAGGAAGGTGAACATCGCGTTGCTGGCGTTGATCTCGGCCACGCCGGTGCCGGTTCCGAGGCTGAGCTTGTGGGCGAGATCGAAGATGCTGATTCCGAGCTTCTCGGAGACGGACAGGTAGGAGGAGGTGAGGTCGAAGTACCCTCCGAACCAGTGTCCCTCGTATCCGAAGTAGAACAGGGCATAGACCAGGAGGGCCCCGATTGTCAGGGTCGCCGAGGTGGGGATCACGTATCTCATGACCTTGGGCAGGATCAGGTCCTTGTTCTCGGACGGTTTCGCCCACAGGGTCATGAGGAAGGATGCGAAGGACACCGTGAACAGTGCGTAGGCGGTGTTCTGGATGGGCAGCAGGGGGCACCTCTGCAGGATGAGCAGGAGGACGAGCACGAGCATCGCGATGACGAAGTTCCTCGTGATGTAGAGCCTGAGGATGTCCCTCATTCCGCTGACGGTACGCTTTCCCTCGATGATGGCGCGGGGGATGGCCTTGAAGTCGTCGTTCATCAGCACCATGTCCGCGACACCGCGTGCGGCGCCGGAACCGCTCTGGACGGCGACACCGACCTGCGCCTTCTTGATGGAGCGGACGTCGTTGATTCCGTCTCCGACCATCGCGACGTACCTTCCGTTCTTGCGGAGGGCATCGATGACCATCTCCTTCTGCTCGGGCTTCATGCGTCCGAAGATGTTGGTCTCCAGGGCGGCCCTGGAGAACTCCTCCTCATTCATCGTTTCGAGTTTGTCTCCGGAGATGATCCTCCTCTCGCCGGGGATCTCCGCGAGTTTGAAGAGCGCCTCCACGGTCTCGGGGTCGTCGCCGGAGATGACCTTGACGTCCATTCCGTTGTTGACGAACTCTCCGATCAGCTCCTTGCAGTCGGGCCTGACCTCGTCCCTGATGGAGATGACCGCGAGGACGCGGAGGTCGGGCAGGGAGATCTCCTCACCGACGTGGAGGGGCGAGTCCCCCGCGTCGAAGAGCACGACGGACCTGAGTCCCCTGGAGGAGAGTTCCCCGAGCAGTGCGTCGGGGACCCCGCCGGAGACGACGTGGGGCTTCAGGAACGACCAGGCTCCCATCACGATGGTGTGGACCTCCTGTCCGCTTCTGACACGGACGGCGCTGAACTTCCTCTCGGAGGAGAACTGGATCTCGTCGAGGAGCTCGAAC
>JAKSHU010000081.1 GCA_024399175.1 archaeon | reverse complement strand
AGACCTCCCCCATGTTGGGCACGGTCTTGTCGGAGACCACGGTGATGTTTCCGGAGGGGCATCTGACGGCGGAGAGAGATCTGATGGCCTCCTCGGCGGTCCTTCTTCCGAGGGACTCGAGATCGGTCTGGTTGACGACCTCGAAGCCGAGGGTGCTGTCGGGACCGTCGTAGTACTGTTCCATGTTCTCCCCGTCGGATGCGATTGCTGCCGAACGGCAGAGGGTGCGGACCTCCTCCCAGCTGATGTCGGAGCCGACGGAGTTGACGAGGTGGTTGGTCTTGATCTCCTCGGAGTAGTTTCCGATGCTGTTGATGATGCGCTCGTCGATGGAGGCGGCCTTGTCGAGTGTGCGTGCGACCTCGATCTTCTCGGAGAAGTCGACCTTGTCGGGATGGATCTTCACCTGGGCCTTCATGTGCTTCACAATGGAAGCAGGCTCGAGCCTGAGGTCGGACTTTCCGTCACCCTTGGCGTTCGTGACAGCGTCCTCCGCCGCCTGCATGACCGCAGCCTCGTCGAAGGAGGACACGTTGCCGTAACCCCACCTTCCGCCGATCCATGCCCTCACGCAGACTCCGCTGGTGCTCTTCTGCATCAGATTCCTGAGATTGCCGTTGATGGAGCTGACTCCCGCGGCCCTGACCGTCTGAGACTTGGCGTCGGAGAACTCGGCTCCTAGGTCCTGCATCCTGTTAACCGCCCTGGCAAGACAATCCTGCATTGCCGAGGCCTCTGCCTTTTCCATTATCTGCATCGAACACAACTCCGATTAATGGGCGTGCATCGCAATCCTTCGATAAAAGAAATCTGTTTTATGCGTGATGCTCGCGGAGCATCCTGCGTGCGATGACGACTCCCCAGACGAATATGGTGGCGGAGCCGATGTACTCCGAGAACAGGATACCATAGGTGAGGGAGGTCATCGTGCCGAAGACGATGGCGGCCACGTAGCAGAGAGGAAGACGGGTGAGATTCATCAGCAGGGACGCGAAGAGCGAGTGCAGACCCATTCCGAGCGACTGGAATAGGCTGGTGCTTGGGAATCCGAGTCCGGTCACGGGAAGCATGAGGCAGCATATCCTGAGGAAGTCCGTCATCGCCCCCGCGAGATGCGAGGATCCCTCGCCGTAGGTGAAGATCGCCACGAAGTAGGGTGCACAGAGGAATGTGATGGCAGTGAGCGCCAGGCACACAAGCAGGCTGGTTCTGCAGGCATAGAAGTACGTGTCGTGCATCTTCCCGATCTCCCTCGCACCGTAGGCGGCGGCGCAGATGGGGACCACCGCGAATCCGATGGACATCGCGGGGATCATCAGCAGGTCCAGTATCCTCCATCCAGTGGTGAAGACAGCGATTCCGTCAGCAGGATCGACCATCAGGATGACGATGTTGGTTCCCATCGCACAGAGGGAGATGAGGATCATCTCGAGGGAAGCGGGAATCCCGACCTTCAGGATGTCGATGTCGACCTCCCGATCGAACCTGAAGCCCCTGAGCGGGATGCGGACGAAGGTGTCCTTCCTGATGAAATACCAGTGGAATGCGGGGACGAGGGAGATGCCCATGGATATGACGGTCGCCCATGCGGCTCCTGCCACTCCGAGATCGAGCACGTAGATGAATATGGGATCGAGGACCAGGTTGAGTCCTGCTCCGAGCACCTGGAGCAGCATTGCCCTCTTGGCTGCACCCTCGGCCCTGAGAATGCCTCCGAACATCGAGCAGAAGACCGTGATCACTCCGAAACCGAGCAGAGGTGCACCGTAGTCTACACACTCGGTGAGATAGTCGCCCGCTCCCGTGGCCGCGAGCAGCGGCCTCAGTATGATGATGAACAGTATGCTCAGGACAAGTCCCGAGACCAGAGCCATCATGAAGGCCTGCGAGGCGACGTCGTTGTAACGGGGGTCGCGGGCACCTATGCGCCTTGCGATGGCCTGGGAAGCACCGACTCCGATTCCGTTGCCGATGCCAAGGAGGATGAAGAAGTAGGGGAAGAGGACACCTGTCGCCGCCAGTGCGCCTGTTCCGAGACCGGCGACCCACACGGCGTCGATGATGTTGTTGGTCGACTGCACGATACTCGCTATCGCGATGGGGATCGCCATCGCCACGAGGGCCTTGCGCGGATTCCCGAGAAGTGTGCGGACTCCTTCAGTCTCCTCTGTCATGGGATGGGGGATGGTTCTGACGTATAAAAGACTCAGTCGGTCGCTTCCTCATCCTCGGAACAGGGGATGAAGGGCTCGTAGCGCCACCTGGCGGTGATCTCGGGAGGCGTCAGGACGTGGAACCTCTTGTTGACGTTGGTGCAGTAGTCCTCCCAGTCGGGGTCGTCACTGAAGCGGGAGATCCTGGAGGCATCGGCGACACCGGACTCGATGGCCCTCTCGAGTGCCAGTTCGAAGTCATCGTTCTTCAGCGCCTTGCACAGGATCGCGTAGGGAAGGTGGGCGCGGACATATCCCGATTCGGACAGCGGCTTCAGTAGCTGCAGGGCTGAATACGGGTCGGGATAATGTCTCCCCTCCATGCAGAGGTTGCGCATCGCCTTGATGAAGAGTGAATCATCGTCACGGTCGTTCTTGGACAGGGGAGTGGAACGTATCTCAACGGGATCCCCGTCCACGTACCTCCACATCATGTCGCACCAGACACTCCTCAGTGCGGGATGCTTGGACGTTCCGCAGGAGATTAGCATGTAGAAGGCCCTGTCGATGTCCTGCGGGAGGACCCAGCCCTCGTTGTAGATCATGAAGGTCCTGAGGAAGGCCTCCACACAGCCCTTCCTGGCGGCGGAGAGGTAGCAGAAGGCGGCGTTGTTGTCGGACTGCTCCACACCGACACCCATCTCGTACATCGTTCCAAGGAGGTAGAGGTTCCTTCCGAGGGGGTCGAGGAGTCCCTTCAGGCGGGACTGGAAAGCCTCGGGGATGTGGGTCACCTTTCCGGCCAGGACGGCCTCGGAGAGGGGATGGACAAAGTTCTCGTCACAGATGACGGCGCTGCCCAGAAGGTCGTCCATGGGGATCTCGTCGAGCAGGTCGTGCTCGCATGCAATGCAGACGAGTTTCGCGAACGAGGAGGAATGTCCGTCCCGGGAGGCACGGATGAGAAGGTCGAGGACCTCATCCCTGTTGGAGTCGAAGTCACTCTCGGCGAGGGCCATCGCGTGCTTAACCATGCAGGAGGACTCTCCCGCCTCGGTTCCGATGGCGATCATGCGGTCGCGTCCCTCGATGTCCCCCATCTCCTCGAGGATGAGGGAGGCGTAGTTGTATCCGGCGATGAGGTTGACGTCGATCATCTTCTGGGCGTAGGTGAGCGCCTTCTCCAGGTCGCGAGGGACGCCTCTCGCCTTGCGGTGGATGCGGAGGAGGTACTCATAGGAGTAGATGTTGCCACGAGCCTCCAGATCCTCGGCGACGGCAAGGGCCTCCGCGAATGCCTCGGGGGTCTTGACCTTCTCCATCAGGACCGCGATGAGACTGGTGGCGAAGCTGTCGTGGCTCAGCCTCATCCCCTGACGGTAGATGTCTGCGGCTTCCTCCGGGCCCCTGCCCTCGATCTCGCGCCTCTCGTGGAGCCTTCCCAGCATGCGGAAGCACTCGAAGACCCCGCACTTCATGCCGATCGAGCAGATCTTGACCACGCTGTCGAGGTCGCGCTCCACGATCCTTCCGTTGAGATACATCGCGGAAAGTCTGCGGATGCAGCGGAAGTTGTGTCTGAACACACCCTTCCAGAGATAGTCGACCCCGCGGGTGACGTCCTTCTCGATGCGGTCACCGTTGATCAGGCGCTCCGCAATGCGGTACATCATCTCGCCGTATCCGGCCTCGGCTGCCTCGAACAGGTACTCGTTGTACTGCTCGTCGCTGACCTCCATCCACTCGTTGGCGTCGATGATGTCGATGAGGAGCTTGGTTACGTGGCGGTCCCCCATCGCGTATGCCCGGCAGGCGAGATCGTAGCTCTCCTCCTCGTGCCCGAGTTCGGGATGGTACGCGTAGATCTTCGCGAGGTTGGCGATGGAGGCACGGTCGTCGAGACGCTTCCCCTCGAGATAGCACTCCATCGACCTCCTGAGGGCATCCGGGTCGTCACGTTCGGTCCCGTAGCAGTGGCCCAGGATGGCCCAGGCATGGGCGTGTCCCTCGTCGGTGAGACGTCTGAAGCCCTCGACTGACATCTCCTTCAGACCTATCTTGAAGAGGAAGGCGAACATCGACTCCTGCTCGCTGACGGAGGCTAGGTCGATGTACCTCTCAAGATACGTCAGACCCTTGTCCTCGTCGCGATAGGGGGAGTCATCCTTCAGGAACATCCTGACCAGATTGAAGTACGAACGCAGATGGCCCGTCTCCACGGCCTTGTTGTAGTAATGCTCGGCCCTCTCGGGATCGATGCCGAGAAGTTCGTTGTTTAGAAAAGCGGTGGCGAGGGAATGGTAGGATGCGGTCTCGCCGAGCTCCGCCGCCCTCTCGAACATGCGGGCGGCCCCGAGAGCCTCCTCGCGGGACCTTGCCATCCTCATGCGGACGCGGGCCTCGCGACGAAGTTCCATTCCCTCTCCCCTGCTGTACACGTCACGAACATCCGTTTATGCGCTATAAGACTTCGTTGATGTCCGAAGTCGTTTTCCTGTCCCTCTTTTATACTGACAGGTTGTACAGTGTCGCAGTGTCAGAGATAGACAGCACACCGATGCCCAGGATCTGCAGGCAATGCGGCCAGCCAATAATGGATGACTACGGGTTCTGCACCGCCTGCGGCTATGCGTACGAGAATCCCAAGAAGGTGTCGACGGACAGCGGCAACGTCCGCACCGACAGTTCCACTCAGGGACCCACCCCCGACGAGCAGGCGAGGGCCCAGCAAGCCTATCTGCAGTTCGCACAGAACATGCAGAGGCAGATGCTCGAGAACAGCTGCAGCATGGCAGTCTTCATGCTCTGCATCTGGATCGTGATGGGTTCCCTCTTCGCCGTGATGTGCTTCTGTCTTCCCGAGGACCTCGCCGAGCAATACACCGGAGTCGTCGGACTCGGAAGGCAGATGTTCTTCGAAGGATGCGTCCTGATTGCGAGCGTGGCTCTCGCCGTGGTCTCGATGGTCCTCTGCAGGAAGCGTGTCCAGTGGAAGATCGCCACATACTCCTGCCTCGCTTCGGCCTTCACCGCCCTGCTCCTTCTGTATGTCGGTGACACCACCGGCATCTACTTCCTCCTGTGCGGACTGCTCTGCACGCTGAGGATCAGGGGAATCAGGCCGTTGTTCTCCAGTTGAAACGTAAATACTGGGAGCACATCGCTCCCGGCATGACCGATTCCAGGAACCCCTCCGCGTACATCGCGGTACTCATCTCCGCCACGCTATGGGGTTTCATCGGATTCTTCTCCAGAAACCTTTACGACGAGGGATTCTCTCCCATCCAGGTCGCCTTCATGAGGATGCTCATCGGGACCCTGGTCCTGACGTTCTTCCTCCTACTCACCGACCGCGCATGCCTCCGTCTGAAGAGACGTGACCTGTGGATCTTCGTCTTCTTCGGAGTGTTCAAGATCCTCTCCGACCTGTTCCTCTTCCAGGCGCAGGTGGTGATCCATCTGTCCCTGTCGACGGTCCTGCAGCTCACCTCCCCCTACTGGGTGCTGGTCTTCTCCGTATTCCTGTTCGGAGAGAGGACCACGCTGAAGAAGGTCTTCGCCATCTGCGTCGCCTTCGTCGGATGCATCCTCGTCACGGGAGTGCTCTCCAAGGACGTCAACTTCGATCTCGTCGGGGTGCTCTTCGCCATCATGTCCGGAATATCCTATGCGGTGTACACTGTGGGAACCAAGGTGCTGATGAACCGCGGATACAGCTCCAACACCGTCCTGTTCTTCGTGTTCGCGATCTCCACCATCATCTGCATCCCCTTCGCCGACACCGTGGACATCCCCGGCAAGGTCGTGGATCTGGAGGTCGTGTGGAACCTCCTCGCGATGGGTGTGCTCATGACCCTCGTCCCCTACTACCTGCAGATCTATGCGGTCAGATACATCTCGCCCGTCAGCGTCAACGTCATCGGACTGGTGGAGGTCGTCGCCGCGGTGATCGTCGGATGGATATTCTACAATGAGTCGCTGGGATGGCTCAACTTCATCGGAATGGTCCTCATCCCCCTGTCCATCGTCATCATGAACGTGCAGCTCCGCCGCACCGCCGAGGCCCGTGCCAACGAGTGACACGTTTATTTAGCAGGTCACGGATTCTCGACCATGGAGTTCAGACCCTGCGGACCCGAGAATGCTGAGGAGATCATGGAGTACCTCCACCCCATATGGCACGAGGTCTTCGACGACATGATCGCCGGAGGCGCCGAGGCCGCCGAGTACATCTTCACCACTTGGACCAACCCCGAGGCGATTAGGGAGTCGATGGCGGCTGGATATGAATGGGGATACGCCTACAAGGACGGCGAGAGGCTCGGACTGTATTCCTTCCATCTGCAGGACGACGGACGCTTCTACATCAACAAAGTCTACTTCGAACCCCGCTTCCGCGGCAGGGGACTGGGCAACGAGGCGCTCCTGAAGATGACCGAGATCGCACGTGAGGCGGGCTGCACCCAGATGTATCTCAACGTCTACTATGCCAACGAGAGGGCCAGACGTGCATACGAGCGCGCGGGATTCGACCACTGCTACCGCTGTCTCCAGAACATCGGAGGCGGAGTCACGCGCAACGACTACGTCTACTACCGTTTCCTCTGATTTCGCCACATTCTTTTTCTAGATGTGTCGTCTGAAGAAACGTAATGGCACAGAGCAGGACGATGGCCGCATACTCTGCGATGGTCCTCGCGGCATCGCTGTGGGGATTCCTCGGTTTGTTCTCGAGGAACCTCGACGAAGCAGGATTCACCCCGATGGAGGTCACCTATCTCCGTTTCATGCTCTGCACCGTCGCATTGCTCGCTGTGATGCTCCTGATCGACAGGAAATCCCTGCGCATCAAGGTCCGCGACCTCTGGCTTTTCATCATATGCGGCGTGTTCAAGATCCTCATCGACCTGCTCCTCTTCGAGTCGCAGCTCAGGATCCCGCTGGCCCTGGCAACCACCATCCAGTTCACCTCGCCCTATTTCGTGCTGCTCTTCTCCATCTTCATGTTCGGGGAGAAGGTCACCCTGCAGAAGCTCGCCGCAATCGTGATCGCGTTCATCGGTTGCGTGCTCGTCACCGGTGCACTCTCCGGAGACCTGGACTTCGACACCTTCGGAATCCTGCTTGCGCTCATCTCCGGAATCTCGTATGCGGCCTTCATCGTGGTCACCAAGCTCTTCCTCGACAGGGGATATTCCGAGAACACCACCCTGTTCTACATCTTCCTCTTCGGAACCCTGCTCTGCACCCCGTTCACCGACGCCATCGGAGTGTTCGACAAGTTCACCTCCTTCGACCCCGTCTTCAACATCCTGGTCCTCGGACTGCTCCTGACCCTGGTCCCCTACTATCTGAACGCCTACGCTCTGAAGTACGGAAACCCCGTCAAGGTCAGCATCACCGGACCGCTCGAGGCCGTCGCAGCCGCTCATGCAGCAATCGCCCTCTACGCAGCAACCTAAGGAAAGCA